>CAYUXD010000057.1:0-5506 GCA_964448655.1 uncultured Eubacteriales bacterium | reverse complement strand
GCAATAATTGAAAAATTCCGTATCCTTTTCATCGGGGTCAGACTTGCAAAACTTGCATAATTTTATCCACATTACTGGAAAGAATCCGATCATTATTTATTATATCATCAATTTTATGAATCATACGGGTTATAGATGAAGCATCTCTTTTTAAAAAATCGGCTATGGATTTATTACTGATTCCTGCGTGCCTCTTATGAAAATAGGATGTATAGCTTTGTTGAAGACCTTGCATGATTTTTGAAAGAGACATAAAGCCAATTTCTATGAGGAAGTGTACATGATTAGGCATCAGAACAAAAGCATAAAGAATAAATTTATAGCGTTTTTTTTATCTTTCAATGCGTTTTAAATAGGCTTTATAATCTTGATCATCCTTAAAGATCTGTTGTTTATTATTTCCTCGTGCTAAAACATGATAGAGAGCTCCCGAAAATTCAATTCTAATCTTTCGAGCCATCTCCAATAATACCAGTAATACCAGTAATATATGACGTTTTGAACTTAGAATAATGGCAAAATTAGAAAATTTTCTCAAATAACTCAAGTTTTGCAAGTCTGACCCCAATTTATGATAAAATAAAATTTCATAATGCATAAATGAATAAAAAAATACTAATAATCCTCTCCTTAATTTTTCTCCTTGTGAGTGTTCGCACCGTTATCCATCCAAAAGAAGATTTAATTAAAAAAGCACACCAGAGCATGGATTTTACAGAATATGAGCGGGCTATAGGCTATTTCGCCCAAGCCCTCTCAGCCAATCCCAATCAAAAAGATGTGAGGGTAAATCAGGGATTTGCCTATTTCAGGCTGGGAAAATATGATGATGCACTGAGCGTCTTAAAGGAAGAACTCGCTCTCTTCCCTGATAGCCTAGCTGCAATCATCCTTCTAGGACACGTTTATTTTAGCCAGGAGAAATACGAAGAAGCTGAAAAACTATGCCAGGATTATGACGCACTCCTTGAAAAAGCTCTTAGAGAAGAAGCAAAGAAAAAAAAGCTGGATTTAAGGAGCAAAAAAGACAGGAACGAATTCGAGGAAAACTACCAATATTTCTTTGATGAAGTTCGCAATAAAAATCCCAACTTTGGCCTGCCCTACTTTATTCTCGGGTTTCTTCACAAAAAAAGCGGAAATTTTGATAAAGCAGAAGAGAACTTTAACGAGGCTATAAAAAAGGGCTACAGCTCGGTTGAATGCAAAGCCCAATTGATAGATATAGAACTTGCACAAGAAAACTGGCGGGGGGGACTGGCGAAGTCAGAGGATGCGCTACAAACAGAAGAGTCTAAATCCGAATTTTATTTTTTAATGGGATATGCCTATTATCATCTTGGAGAGATAGAGAGGGCTGTTTACTGTTTTGACAACGCGTTCAAGCTTAGACCGCATGAAGTCGAAGCCGCAAAAAACTTAGCCAAGATTTATTTCAACCAGGACGAATTCGAGAAAGCGACCTCCTTGTTAAAAAAAGTTCTAAACATTATTCCTTTCGACTATGAAGCCAAATTCTTGATAGAGCGGTCTGCGACAGAAAAATCAGTACAAAAGAAAGAAAATAAACCAAGAATAACTAAAAATATGGTGGATATGGTTGATTTAGAATACAAATATGTTTTCAGGAGCGATGTCAACCACATCATAAGCGTAATGAATGAAACTGCCCTTTCTCTTCTAAAATCAGGACATTTGGGCAAGGCAATAGGGTTGATTCGCATTTTTCTAGAAATTCATGACCTCTCTCCTGACCTGAATTACAATCTTGCTAATTTCTATCGTATGAACAATGACTTGGGAAAAGCTATGAAATATGCCTGGAGAGCCACAGAACTCAAGAAGGACTTCAGGGATGCCTACGACCTTGTCGGAAACATATTTTTCAAACTGGGGGATTATGAAAATTCCATTATGGCCTACCAGAAAGTCATGGATATCGGTCCCAGAGATGCCCTGAGCTACTACAATCTTGGATGTGTCTATTCTGCAATAGAAGATTTAGATAATGCCGAGGAGAATTGGAAGAACGCCCTAAGCCGCGAAAAAGTTAGAGCGGTTAAGAGAAAAGAAGAGACCTCAAAAGATGAACTAACCAGAACTGTAACTGTATTTAAATCTCCTGTTTCAGCCAAGGCTCATGACGCCTTAGGAAGACTTTATCTTCAGCAAAACCAGAGTGAAAAAGCTCTGGAACATTTCCAAAAAGCTGTTGAGATAGAGCCTGGAAAACCCGAGCTTTATTATGAAATAGGCAAAATTCATTTAGATCAAAAAAACACCAAAAAAGCTATTTATTCCTTTGAAAAATATCTCTACCTGGGCGGAAAAGAGGAAAAAAAAGTAAAAGAAATATTAAAATCAATAAAATAAATCTGTCTTTCCAGCCAAAAGAACTGAGAACAAACCCCGCTGATGAGGCGGCTCTATAACGAAAAATTGAGGAGTTTAGATCTGGCTTGACTTTTAGCCGTGACTAAAGTAATTTTGTTATGAAGAAAAGTAAATAAATAAGATAGATACAAAACCCTCTAAGGAGGTAAAGATGTTTTTATTCGGACCGGTCGGACCAACAGAACTTCTCTTAATCGCTTTGATCGTTGTTTTCATCTTTGGCGCTCGAAGGCTTCCAGAGTTAGGGAAATCCTTAGGGGAAGGCATAAAGAATTTTCGAAAATCCATAACCTCAAAAGAGAAGGAAAAAAAATCCCCACCTGAAAAGCCTCAGCCTCCTGCTAATGAAGAATGAGCCTCGCCATTGAGAACATAGATCAAGAACGAAAAGAAAAAAAAGAGAGTTATTCCCTCCCCTTCCTAAATTTTTTAAGGTCGACTCCTGCTCATAACTTTCTTACCAGCATCCTCTGCCTACCCTCGCTAAATTCCAGAGCACTCTGGAACAAAGCTTTAAATCATCCAGTCGTCGGCAAAAAAACCTGAAAATGTCCCTTTATGCCGGATTCGACTTAGGAGGAACCCACCTTAAATATGGTTTAATCGACGAGGGAGGAAGGATTCTTTTTAGTGCCAGGGCAGAGAGTCCTGCGAAAATAGAGGAGTTGATCCATCTTCTGGAAAGAATCTGGCAAGATCTTAAAAAAAGAGAAAAACAAAGCATCAAAGCTGTTGGCTTCGGATTCCCCGGAATCTTCAGCTTCGAGGAACAAAAAATTTTTCAATCTCCCAATTATCCTGAGCTTGATAATTTTGACCTCACTCCCGCCCTTTCCCGATTTATCGAAGTTCCATTTTTGGTGAACAATGATGCCAATATGGCTGCATTCGGGGAATTTAAGTGCGGAGCAGGTCAGGGTGTACAGAGCATGGTCTTCCTGACCATCGGAACAGGCGTCGGGTCAGGAATCATTCTCGACGGAAAACTCTGGCTGGGCAAATGCGGCTTTGCTGGAGAACTGGGTCATGCTACTGTCAACCCAAATGGAGAAAGATGCAATTGTGGAAGTCACGGGTGTCTTGAAACAGAAGTCTCAGCTCCTAAAATCGTCAAGAACTACAACACCTTGAGAAAAAAAAGAGAGGAGATTACAGCGGAGGAGGTCTTTCAAAGAGCTGAAAAAGGGGACAAGGCTGCTTTCCAGGCTTTTTCTCAGGCAGGCTTTTATCTGGGTATAGGGCTTTCCCTAGCCATAAATTTTTTAAATCCCGATAAGATTCTCCTGGGTGGTGCTGTTATGGAAGCGGGTGATTTTCTGCTTTCTCCTGCTCTCAAAGAGGCTCTGAAAAGGTCATACAAAGCATCTTTTAGGTGCTGCAGGATCGAAAAAGCCAGCCTAGGAAACAAAGCGGGTCTTATCGGAGCCGCCCTGTGGGCAAAAGAACAGCTTTTGCAAGTCTGATCCTAACTAATCCCAAATCTTAAGAGTCTGATGCCTACTGTTGCCCACTCTTATTCGCTAAATTTTCATGTTTTCAAAGTCTGACCCTAATTGTTCCGAGTGTTCAATAAATCGAACTTTTAGATTTTGACATCTATTTTTTCCTTTGATATAAGTTAGAGAAGTAGTTACTTAACCAAAAAAAATGCTGAAGATTGCTCCTAATCCAAAAAGCAAATTCCTTGGAGATATTAAAAATGCAAGATTACACTAAAGATAATATTAATGACTTAAAAAAACGTGTAAAACATAAAATACCAAACTTAACCGAATCCCATAAAGCCATTGTAAATTACATTGTGGAAAATCCACAAAAATTTGCCTTATGTTCAGTCAGGGAATTAGAAAAAGAATTAAATATAAGCAAATCGACCATTGTGCGCTTAGCCCAGGCGCTCGGTTACGATGGATTTTATGAGTTGAAATCAGTATTTTTAGAAAGCATTCGAAACAACTTAGGCCCTATTCATCGATACAAAACATTTTTATCTAAGCCTCGTGAGAAATTAAATTTTATTAAATTGATTGCTGATGAAACAGTAAATAATATTCATAACACTTTACAATTAATTGATGAGGTTCAATACAAGAAGGCAGTTGATTTGCTTAAAAATACCAATCATGTTTATACAATTGGTCTTGGCATCTCGAGTTACTTAGCCCAAATTGCAACTTATTTATTGACTCGCGTATCAATCAGTTCTAATTTTATGACACATGGCGCCCTTACATTCGCTGAACAAATCATTAATATATCAAAAGAAAGTTTGATTTTTGCTTTCTCGTTCCCACCATATTCAAAAGAAACAATTGAAGCAGCTTGTTATGCACAAGAAAAAGCAATAAAAGTTGTTTCTATCACCGATAAAGCTACAAGTAAGATCGTCCAGCATAGTGATGTGTTTTTACAAGTTCGCGTAGAAAGTATGACGATCTCGAATTCAATTATGTCTGTATTGGTTTTGTTGTACTCAATCATTGCTCAACTAGGTGATGAATTAAAATATAAGACTTTGAAAACAATTGAAGCTATAGAACATGTCAGGAAAGAACACTCATAAGAATGAATTTAAATTATTTTACTTGACATTGAAATTATATTTTTATATTTTTAACGAGACAATTGTTTCAGCTTGTTAAGTAAGTGGGACAAAATAGGCTTAAATGGTTTATTCCCCGATGATTAATCCTCAAAAGGTTATCAAATGGAGGATATCTTAAGCAGTAATAGGGAGAAGAACAGTATCAATGGGAGCTATTGGATCACGTTTATTTTTAATAGGTTAGCTCAAGAACATCTGACATCTGTACAAGTTAATATGAAAGGTCTAACCCCAATTATTAAATTTGCAAGTCCGAGCCCATTGTTCAACTATTTGAATTGAAATTCAATTATTTGAATTGTTTTCTGAGGAAAAAATTATTTCCAAAATCTATCCTGTTAATAATAAACAAATTAAAAAAATAAATTTTCTGGCATATTTTTTGCAACTAAAATTATTAGATTGCGTATTATAAATTGCAGGTTCACATAAAATATTAAGAAAAGGCCGATGCTTTCCTTATCATCTCATTTAAACCCTAAAATCACGCCTTTAAGAATCATTGAA
>CAYUXD010000056.1:10054-10494 GCA_964448655.1 uncultured Eubacteriales bacterium | reverse complement strand
ATTTTGTGGAGGACTTCGGCCAGTTGGAGAGATTCCTCTAAATTCTGCTTAAAAGAATACTTAATAATCTCTCGAAGCCATTTTATATCGGCCCCTGCGCAAAAAGATTTCCCCTTTCCAGACAAAACAACAACTCGAATGGATTTGTCTGCCTTGATTTTCTCAAAAGCAACGTCAAGCTCTTTAATCATCGTAGAATTGAAAGAATTATGGACTTCAGGCCGATTAAAGAAAATTCGGGCAATTTTCCCATCCTTGGAAAAGAGAATCGTTTCGTATGTCATCTTTTCATCAACAATTGCGGGCTTGATAAATCAAGCCCCCACAATCTGCAATTTACATTCTGAAAATCCCAACTTTATAATCAGGAACAGGGGCATTAAGGCTCATGGATATACCTAAGGCAAGAGCTTCTCTCGTTTCTAAGGGATCGAGAATAC
>CAYUXD010000056.1:0-10044 GCA_964448655.1 uncultured Eubacteriales bacterium | reverse complement strand
TACCATCGTCCCAGAGTCTAGCTGTACTGAAATAAGGACTGGCTTCATGCTCGTATTTTTCCAGAATGGGCTTCATTAATTTTTCCTGCTCTGCCTTTGACATCTTTTCCCCCTGCTCTTTTAACCTTTTTATTTTCACTGTCACTAAGACATTGGCTGCCTGTTCTCCTCCCATAACGCTTATTCGAGCATTGGCCCACATCCAGAGTATGCGCGGAGCGTAGGCCCTGCCACACATGGCATAGTTGCCGGCTCCGTATGAGCCGCCTACAATCACCGTAAACTTGGGAACATCGGCATTAGCCACAGCATGAACCAGTTTGGCTCCATCTTTGGCAATTCCTTCACGTTCATACTGTTTTCCGACTATAAAGCCAGTTATATTCTGAAGGAATATGAGAGGAATCTTGCGCATGGAGCAGAGAGTAACAAAATGAGCTCCTTTTAGAGAACTTTCAGAAAACAAGACTCCGTTGTTGGCCAGGATTCCCACAGGATAGCCCATGATGCGGGCAAAACCACAAACCAGGGTTTGGCCGTATAATTCTTTAAATTCTTGAAATCGGCTTCCATCCACTATCCGGGCTATAATTTCTTTCATGTCGAAGGTCTTCCTTAAATCCCGGGGAATAATACCGTAAATCTCCTGGGGATCATAATAGGGATCTTCAGGTTCTGCAACATCCAGTTGGAATTTTTGGTGAGGGCCCAATGTTTCGACAATATTTCGAGCAATCTCTAAGGCATGCCCGTCGTTGAGGGCATAATAATCTGACACTCCTGAGATACGACAATGAACATCAGCTCCTCCTAAGTCTTCATCTGTAACTTCTTCGCCTGTAGCAGCTTTCACCAGAGGGGGACCACCGATGAAAATCGTCCCCTGTTTGCGAACAATAACCGTCTCATCGCTCATGGCCGGCACGTAGGCTCCTCCGGCAGTGCAGGAACCCATGACGATCGATATCTGAGGAATACCCAGAGCAGAAAGGCGAGCTTGATTGTAAAAAATGCGACCAAAATATTCCTTATCAGCAAAAGTTCCAGATTGATGAGGAAGAAATATACCCCCCGAATCCACTAAATATACACAGGGTAGACGGTTTTGCAGTGCGATTTCCTGAGCTCTGACATGCTTCTTGATGGTCATCGGAAAATAGGTGCCTCCTTTAACAGTGGCATCATTGGCGACGACTAAAACCTCACGTCCATGGATTACACCGATTCCGGTAATTATGCCTGCCCCTGGAGCTTCATTATCATACAAATCGTAAGCAGCTAACGGAGTCAGCTCCAAAAAAGGAGTGTTGCGGTCGAAAAGTTTTTCTATTCTTTCCCTGGGCAATAATTTTTCTCTGGACTTATGAAGCTCTCTGTATTTTAAAGGACCACCTTCTTGAATCTTGGCTAGTCTTTTTTTGTATTCATCAACAACCTTCTGCATCTTTTCAAAACTCTCTTTATATTCTTTGCTCTTGGTGTCTACCTTGCTTTCGATTCTGTACATAATAAAATCTCCTCTTCTAAAGGCGGGCTTGATGAATCAAGCCCCTACAATAATAAAACAACGCAGGCTTGGTTAATCAAACCCTTACAACCTTATTTTGTGGGCTTGATGAATCAAGCCCCTACAATAAAGGATTGACCCATATAGTGTAGGTGTTTGATTTATCAAACACAAATTTTTAATCATCCTAAATAAACAAGTGCGGGTTTGATGAATCGAATTCCTACAATATTAAAATAATGTGGGCTTGATAAATCAAGCCCCTACGTTCATTGTGGGCTTGATAAATCAAGCCCCTACGTTCATTGTGGGTTTGATGAATCAAGCCCTTACAATATTATAGGTCCAAAGCATCAAATCCCAGCATTCTTATTCTGGGACGAACTTGTAGCCATAGCAAAGAATGCCCGCTTCTCCCTCATCGAAAATCTTTCGGAATTCTATCTTTACTCTCTTTCCGATTTTCAAATCCTCAAAATCACAGTCCACAATCTGGCCAGTCAACTTCACTCCATCATCCAGTTCCACTATCCCTACAGCATAGGGAGCTTGATCGACAAACTGACGGGGAGGAACCCGGATAATAGTAAAAGTAAGGATTTTTCCCTTATCAACCAGCTTTGTTTTCTCAAATTCTCTCTTCCGGCATTGAGGGCAGATAAGACGCGGGGGAAAAAATACAATTCCACATTTTTTACATTTATTGGCTTCCAGCCTGTATCTCTGAGGGATTTCCCTCCAATATCTCGATGGTGTTGTCATTTTGCCCTCCTTCCTTATTCTCTCTCGAAGATATGAACCACTGTACTTCCGCCGCTTCCACCCATATTCTGGGTCATCCCTATTCTGGGATCCTTTACCTGTCTCTTGCCGGCTTCTCCGCGGAGCTGTTTCACAATCTCTAAAACCTGAGCCACACCCGTTGCTCCTACAGGATGGCCCTTGGCTTTTAAGCCGCCGCTTGTGTTCACTGGAATCTTCCCTTCAAGATATGTTATTTCATCTTCTACAGCTTCTCCGCCTTTCCCCTTCTCTACAATTCCTAAGGCTTCAAGCACGCAAATCTCAGCTATGGTGAAACAATCATGAACCTCGAGAATATCGATGTCTTCTGGCTTTTTATCGGCCATGGCATAAGCCCGTTTTCCAGCCTGGTAGGTGGCCTCGAGCCATGTAATATCATTTCTTGAGCTTAGAGCAATAGAATCCGTTGCCTGACCGCTCCCGATGATTTTCACAACCGGCTTCTTCATTTTTCGGGCCATCTCAACTGGACAAATGATAGCAACCGCTGCTCCGTCAGTGATTGGCGAACAATCCAGGATTCTCAGTGGATCAGCGACAAGGACGGAATTCAGCACCGAATCTACTGTAATCTCAAAGGGAAACTGGGCCAGAGGGTTCTTGGAGCCGTTGCTGTGGTTTTTAACAGCAACCAACGCCAGTTGTTCCCTAGTTGTGCCGTACTTTTCCATGTGAGCTCTGGCTATTAAAGCATAAAGACCGGGAAAAGTGATTCCATGGTAGCCCTCATATTCCTGGTCAGCGGCTGTGCTTAAAGCATAAGTTGCCTCATAACCACTGACATCTGTCATTTTTTCTATGCCGCTGACAAGAACCACATCACTCATACCAGAGGCGACTTCCATAAAGCCGAGTCTTAAAGCAAGACCGCCTGAAGCACAGGCCGTTTCTACTCTTGTCGAAGGGACAGGAGCCTGGCCTAAATAATCAGCCAGAAGAGAAGCGATGTGTTCCTGCCCCACGAAAATGCCTGAGGACATAGAGCCCACATACATGGAGTCAATTCGGTCAACACCTGCATCATCCAGGGCAAGGAGGGCTGTTTCTACAAAAATAGTCCTTAAGGATTTCTCCCAAAGCTCTCCCCATTTTGTCATCCCTACACCGATAACAGCAACTTCTCTCATTTTTTCCTCCTAAATTGCTTTTCTGATCTTTCGACGGAACTTGGCATACTCACCATACTCAAGGTAATTTCTGTTCTTCTCCAGTAATTCTCTTGTTTTTGGGGCGAGATCTCTTACCTCATCTATTCTTTTCGTCACTTCAAAGATAAAGGCATCGCTTCCTGCCCCAGAGCCGTAAGAAACGATAAGAATTTTATCCCCGGGTTTGGAGATATCCAGAATCGCAGTCAGGCCCAGAGGAGAAGAACCAGAGTAGGTGTTTCCGAGTTTATTGACCAGCCAGCCAGGTTCAATCTGTTTTTTCTCGAATCCCAGCATCTCGCCAACCCTGAAAGGGAATTTCCCGTTGGGCTGGTGAAAAGTGACATGCTCGAAATCAGAAGGTTTCATCCCGGCCTTATCCATTATTCCTTTAGCCGCTCCTATAACGTGCTTGAAATAAGCAGGATCTCCTGTGAATCGTCCTCCATGCTGAGGATAATACTGGTACTCGCGCCGCCAGAAATCAGGAGTATCCGTCATGTAGGAATAGGACTCCAACGCATTAGCAACCACTTTTTCACGGCCATAAATGAAAGCCGCTGCTCCAGCAGCAGCCGAGTATTCCAGAGCATCACCGGGAGCGCCTTGGGAGGTATCAGCTCCTACTGCCAAGCCGTATTTGATGTCTCGTGTCTTCACCAGGTTCAAAACCACATACATTGCTTCTGTTCCAGCTTTACAGGCAAATTCAAAATCTGCTGTGTGGACTTCAGGAGTGGCTCCAAGGGCTTCAGCTACAACTGTCCCGCTCGGCTTGACTGCATAGGGATGGGATTCAGAGCCAATATACACTGCACCTATATCTTTGGGGTTGATAAGACATCTCTTTAGAGCATTCTTAGCTGCTTCCACGGACATGGTAATAGTATCCTGATCAGGAGAAGGGACAGATTTCTCCTCCAGCATCAATCCTCTTTTGTAGCTCGGGGCATCTGCTCCCCAGACTTTAGCAATTTCCTCTACTTTGATCCTGTTCCGCGGAATATACGCCCCGTATCCAACAATACCTTCCATTTATATCCTCCCTTTTTGAATGTAAAAGAGTTTTATAACAGACATGAATGAGAGTTGAAAAGCAAAACAAGAAAATTGAGCAAGATTACAAGGTATCGTGTCATATCTCGCTTCCTAAGTCAAGAAATTTTGAAAGCAGCAATCCTGATTCATCTGGAGGGACTTGATGTATCCGCAGGAGATTGGTTCATCTTGTGTAGGTGTTTGATTTATCAAACACACATTTTTTACACAAATAAATTGATGGATTTGATAAATTAAATCCCTATATTAGAAAAAGGTGGGCTTGATGAATCAAGCCCCTACATTATAGAATAAGGAAAATGGAGGCTTTCTCCATACAGCAATATGAAAAATAGGACAAAAAAACACGGAACTTTTTCTCCTGAAATCTCGTCTACCATGGTGAATTGAGTGCAGATAAATACGATAGTCCAAGAATGCTTAGATGGCAATGAAGGAGCCTGGAAAATGCTAGTTAACACTTATTCCAAAAGGATATTCAGCATGGCCTATCAGTTTGCCGGAAGCTACCAGGAAGCTGAAGACCTGACACAGGACATTTTTTTAAAGCTCTACAATTCACTCTCCAAATACGACTTTGAAAGGAATTTCTCTGCCTGGTTCCTCATCCTCGCCAGAAATTATCTAATTGACCAGTATCGAAGGACAAAATGGGAAAAGAAGATAAGGGACGACTTCAATGACCACTATCTCCCCTCAGAAGCTTTCGAGAATCCTGAGGAAGGAGTCGTGAAAGAAGAAAATAAAAGAACTATCTGGCAGGGCATTAACAATCTTACCTCTGAAATTCGAATGGCAGTTATTCTCAGAGATATTCAGGGGAAACAATACGAGGAGATTGCAGAAATCATGAGTCTTCCCTTGGGAACGGTCAAATCCCGGATTAACAGGGGAAGACTTCAATTGGCTAAAATCCTTAAAGAAAAAAAGGAGAGAAGAAATGAAATGTGAAAAAATAGAACAACTCTTATCTCCTTATTTAGAGGATGAACTCAACCCAGAAGAAAAAGGAGCTGTTGCAAATCATCTGAAAACCTGTGAGAAATGTTCCCTGCTTTTTTCTTTAATGAAAGAAACCAGGGAATCTCTAGCTGATATCAAGGAACTGGAAGTAAGTGAAAATTTACTCGATCGACTCTATTCGATTCCGAGAGAAAAGAAGAGATTTAAACTGAGGCTTCCTAATTTTGATTTTCTGCTCCGCCCTTCTCTCCAGCCTGTTCTGACCGTGGCCACAATAATGCTCATCATGATTTCTTTTTACTTTTACGGCCCTAACAAGAGTTCTATCGATAAATCGATCAGCCGCCAGATTCACCTAGGCTACAGCAAGATCGAAGAACTGTACGCCAAGGCAGAATTCTTTACGGCTTCTTTAGGTGAATATAAGTATAATATTCTCGTTTCTCTCAAAAACATAAAGCTTCTCGGAGGAAATGAGGATTAAACTTTACATATGTATGGAGGTATAAAATGGAAGAAAAAATCGTCGTAAGAAGGCCCCAAAAATCACCCGCTCTTGCAGTAATTCTCGCTATCATTGCCCCTGGAACGGGCGCTATGTACAATCGCCAGCTGCTCAAGGGATTGATTTACATGATTATCATCGCAGGGCTAATCTCGACACTGACCCTGACCCCCCCGGTATTTGTAATACTGCTTTCTTCGCTGCTCATCTTTGGATTCTACATCTACCAGATCTTCGAGGCTGCTCAAACTGCTAATGCCATAAACCGCAAAGCCCTCATGGGAGAAGAAGAGGAAGAAGTGGAAGTAGAAGAATTCCCCGAAGCCGTAAAAGCTGGCTCTATTTTCTGGGGAATCGTCTTGCTTCTCTTAGGAGTTTTCCTTCTTCTGGCCAATTTTGAGGTCATAAGCTACTCCACCGCTTGGCAATTCTGGCCTGTTGTAGTCATAGTTATCGGGATAAAGCTCATTGCAGATTTCGCTTCCAAGAAGCGAGAAGAAAACAGAGGAGGATAAAATGGCAAAAAAAAGAAAAGACCCGCTTATATGGGGAATCATCCTCATCGTGATAGGTCTTGTTTTTATCCTGCACAATCTTGACGTAGAAATCTGGAGTTTTATCGCTCGTCTCTGGCCTCTGGTTTTAATTATCTGGGGAGCCTGGAAACTCTACTTTGGGATTAAAGAAAGCCAGGATAAATCCGGGACCGAATAGGGTAAAAATGAAAGCAAAAGAAATTATTCTCTTAATTCTAATCATTGCAGTTGGTGTAACCTTTTATCACGCCCACACAGGAAAAATCTATATTGACATAGATGATCACATCTTCTTTGACCATGAAAAATTTGTCTATGAAGAATTTCAAGAACTCGAGCCGCCCTTCCCTCCCCAGCTTCAAATCATCAACGCCCACGGAGATATCGAAATACAAGGAACAGAGGAAGAAAGAATAACCGTTTCTTTTGAGAAAACAATATGGCGCAGAAACGAAGAGCAAGCCAAAGAAGTCGCAGATGAGCTCAAAATGATTATCGATAAGGATGCTCACCAGTTGAAAATCTCCACAAACCGGAGTGAGTTCAGAAGAAGGAACTTTAGAACAAATTTCAAAATCTCTCTTCCCGCTGGCATGGATATTGATGTCAAGAATTCCTACGGGACAGTCAAGACTACAAAGGTTGGAAACACTAACATCATTAACCGTCATGGCAAAACAATCGCTTCAGACATAGCTGGAGAACTCCTCATCGAGAACAGCTATAAAGATATTGAAGTTGAAAATGTACAATCCGATTGCCAGATAGAAGGCGAGCACGCTGATGTGTTCGTCAATGGTGTTAAAGGGAAAACTCAGATTATGCACCGGTACGGCAAAGTTCGCCTGGAAAACATCTCCCAAGATGTCAAGGTTGAAGGTTCTCACTCTGAGGTTTATGGCGAAAATTTGATGGGCTCTGTAGAAGTTACGACCTCTTACAAAAAAATAGCTCTATTTGATGTAGGACCCACAAAAATCAGAGCCCGCCATTCCCCTGTGGAAGTCGAGGGAGCAAGAGAGTACCTGGACATAGAAGATAACTATAGTAAGGTAACGGTGGATAATCTCCAGGGCGATCTCATAGTTGACGGAAAGAACCTGGGGGTGTATGGGAAAACAATTGTCGGCCAAAAAATCTACATCACTTCTTCTTACCGAAATATCGAACTATCTGAATTCTCGGGGCAAACAACCATCCTTCTTGAACACGGAGCAATAGTCCTCGACCCATCTCCCCTAACTCATCCCATAGAAGTAAAAGGCAAATACGCTGACATAAAGTTCTACTGGCCTCTCAGAGAAAAATATCCCTTTGAAGCAAAGGCTAAAAATGGAGACATCAAATGGAGTCTTCCTGATGAAATCAGCATTCAAGAAGAAAACAACATGTCTATCGTAAAAGCCTTTCTTGAAGAAAAAGAGAAGCCATCAATCTTTCTTTCCACGAGTTACAGCACGATCAGAATTGAAGAATAGCAAAAGCTGCAAAGAGCCTGGTGCGGATGGCAAAAGGCTTAGGAAGAAGGCCACTCCGTGCAGGACATAGAGTAAAAGAATAAGCCGCAAGATAAGAAGGCCCGTTCCTCGGAACGGGCTTTTTTTTAGTGTCTGGCTCTCATGTTGTGAATCTTATCGGTTAAACTCCCGTTGATTCTTATATTGAAGAACGAAATGGCGTTAGCCAGGTCTTTTTTGTATTTTGTAACATAACGGACGAAATTCGTTTCTTTCTTAAACCGCAATAGATTTTCGAACTCAGCTACTACATCATTCAGCTCTATCAGATAATGATTAATGGTTCGGTATTGCGCGTTTATTTCAATCAAATCCTTACTTCTTAACTTACTAAAATAAAGGTAAGGAGGAAGAGATTGGAGGATCGCAAAGCTTTCAGTTCGCAAATCGCTCACAGATTCCTTTATTTCCTGGAAAAAGGACTTGTATTCTAATGGTTCATTCAACTTTTCCTCTGCTTTATCAAGCAAAGCCTCATACTGATCTTTTGCGGAGACAATGATTTCTTTGACGCCTAAATACTTTCTCTTGAAATGGAAAAGGTCGATAAAATCTCTCCCGATATAAATCTTATCCCTGTAATTAGTCAGAAGTTCTCTAGGAGAATGAGTATAAAATTTAATCTCAAATCGTCTTCCACCTGAATCCCTATCCCTTAGCCTGGCCAATACCAAGAAGCTGTTTTGCTCGGCAAAATAGCTGTTGACACTCAAAAGGACCGAATAAACAGCTAAATTCTGGACGATGTATTCCTTTATGTAATTGAGGAGATTTTCTTTCTTGCTGATAAAGTCATTTATGGTCTCGTTAGGAGTTGGATTCATAACAGAATAAGAAGGAGAAAGAAGATAGAGAACTGGACCAGTACCAAGCTCGAGATAAAGATTTTTTAAAACATTTTGATGGAGGTCGTCCAACAGAATTGGCTTCAACGGCGGTAAACTTTTTTCATCGAGCTTTGATAGCTCTTCGACTTCGTCCATTCTTTGAAGATCCTTTGCTAGTTTAGAAAAAATGCTATCATCTAAAGAGAAAAAAATCAACCCCTTTGGTTGATGGGGTCAGGTCTGATGCTGTAGGTCCAGTCTTTGTTGGCATACCGCTCTTCCTTGATCTTTAAGATGATTTCTTTTTCCTCGGCATCAAAAACTTTTGGTTTGAAGCTAACCTTGAAAAATTCAGAAATTGCCGAGGTCAAATGCTCAACTGTCCAATCGAAACTAACTTTCTTTCCCAAAGCCTGAGAAAGAGATATCATGCGCCCCTTGCTGGCTTCCTTCTTTAAAAACGAAACAGGCCCTAAAAATCCTGCATCTTCTTCTAAGGGAATTGAACCATGCTGGATGAATTTAGAGCCAGCTCGTTTTTGAGCACTGCCCACTATTTTCTTTCCCTCTACTTCAATCTCATCCCGCGCAGGATAGGAAAAGCAGGGCAGGTTTCCTCTCACGTAAGAGTCGGGAGGAGCATCAGCCAGGTAAGATTTTAATCCCATTTTTTCGAATCCCCTCATCAAAGCTTGCGATATCAATCTGTAAGATTCTGCTAGCGTTGAAGTGAAAGTTTCTTTGTCTGAAGAGCACAAGGAATAGGTCACTTCTTTATGGTGCAAAACCAGCTTTCCTCCTGTCATTCTTCTGACGATGTCTATTCCCTGCTTCTGGCAGTATTCCACATCGACCACCTTCAGAATATCCTGCGAATATCCAAGAGATACCGTTGGCCGTTCCCATCTGTAAAACCGGAGATAAGTCTGAGACTCGCTGCTTAGGGATCGGAAGAGAAAGTCATCAACGGCCATATTCAAAGACCCACTGAGCGGCTTCTTATCCACGATAAGCATCCATTCCTTCACACTATTCTCATTTGGTTTACTCATAATCTAAATCCATACTTTGCTTTACAAAAGGGAAATCGATATCAAAGGAGGCATTAAGATCTTAAATTACGGAGAAAGAGCGGACAACGGGATTCGAACCCGCGACCCCGAGCTTGGGAAGCTCGT
>CAYUXD010000055.1:9630-10603 GCA_964448655.1 uncultured Eubacteriales bacterium | reverse complement strand
TTGCAAGTTTTGCAAGTCTGACCCCGTATTGACATAAAATTAGCCATATGTTAAATTTAGATTCCATTATTTTTATGAAAAATTGAGGTAGAGAGTATGTTTGCTGTTATTAAAACTGGTGGAAAACAATATAAGGTTCAAGAAGGCGATATTCTTAATGTTGAAAAACTCAACATGGACAAGGATAAAAAGGTCACTTTTGACAAGGTTCTTCTTGTTGAGGATGGAGGAAAAACTCTGATCGGAACTCCTTTTGTTGAAAGTGCCCTGGTGAAGGCAGAGGTTATTGAAAATTTTAAAGATAAGAAGGTCATTGTCTTCAAGAAGAAGAGAAGGAAGCAGTACAGGAGAACGAGAGGTCATCGCCAGGAGCTGACTCGGATAAAAATTGAAGAGATCACCCACGGGATAAAAGCTGCTCCCAAGAAAGAACCAGCTGAAGTCGAAAAAAAGGAAAAAGAGAAGGTAACTCCCGAGAAAAAAGTTCCCGAAGTTGCTAAAAAGGAAGAGGCAAAGACAGCTCCCAAGAAGCCAGTTGTAGTAAGTGAAGCGAAACCGAAAAAGCCTAAAGAAGAAAAGCCAAAAAAAGAGAAAAAGAAAAAGGAAGTAAAAAAGGAGCTAAAAGCTCCAGGAAAGCCTGAAGCGCTCAAAACAGAAAAGCTTAAGAGCAAGGCACCTTCTAAAAAGACGACCACAGCTAAAACTGCCGCCAAAACGAAGAGGACAGCCTTAAAAAAGGAGAAATAGAATGGCTCATAAAAAATCTGCTGGAAGTGCAAAGAATGGAAGAGAAAGCAGTTCAAAAAGGCTAGGTGTGAAACGGTCAGGTGGACAATTTGTTCCTGCTGGTTCCATAATCGTGCGTCAAAGAGGCACACCGTTTAAACCTGGATTAAATGTCGGAAGAGGAAAAGACGATACTCTCTTTGCTAAGATCACCGGAATTGTTCGTTTTGAAAAAAAAGGCAAACGG
>CAYUXD010000055.1:0-9620 GCA_964448655.1 uncultured Eubacteriales bacterium | reverse complement strand
CTCTTCCTAGGGGGTCCCGGCTCCGCTAAATATGTTTGTTGATCAGGTCAAAGTAACCCTCCGTGCAGGAAATGGAGGCAACGGCTGTGTAAGTTTCCGGAGGGAATGGGGAGTCCCTCGAGGGGGGCCAGATGGCGGCCGGGGAGGAGCTGGAGGGAGCATTTATCTAGTTTCCGATGAAAACCTCAATTCCCTTGCCTCTTTTCGTTTTCGTCCCATAAATAAAGCAAAAAAGGGTGCACATGGCCAGGGAGGAAATCGCCAGGGAAAAAAAGGAGAAGATCTTTGTCTTAGAGTTCCTGTTGGGACTGTAGTCAGAGAAAAAAATAAGGAAGAGGTTCTTTTTGATTTTACTTCTTCCGGACAGGAATATTTGGCTGCAAGAGGAGGAAAGGGTGGCAGGGGCAATGCTTCTTTTGCCTCTCCAACTCACCAAGCGCCTAGAGAACGGGAGGAAGGTCAACCAGGAGAAGAGAAAGATTTTATCCTTGAGCTTAAGCTTATTGCTGATGTAGGCTTGATTGGCTTTCCTAATGTAGGAAAGTCCACCCTGATATCTAAAATCTCAGCAGCAAGACCCGTTATCGCCGATTATCCCTTCACAACACTTGTTCCGAATTTAGGTGTGGTGGATGTTGATGAATTCCGGAGTTTTGTCATCGCGGATATACCTGGTTTGATAGAGGGAGCTCACCTTGGCCACGGCTTGGGTATAAAATTCCTGCGGCATGTGGAGAGGACAAAAATATTGCTCCATCTTATTGATGTCTCACCTTACACGGAACGGGATCCTGTCCAAGATTTCAAAGCCGTTATGAAAGAACTCGAGGCTTTCAGCCCTCGATTGGTTAAAAGGCATCAAATTTTAGCAGCGAACAAGATAGATCTTCTCGGAGAGAAGGAACGTGGGTTGAGTGAAGTGAGGAAATTGGCGCGCAGAGAAAAGCTTCCATTTTTTGCCATTTCTGCGCTAAAAGAAGAAGGGCTAAAGGAATTGGTGAATTCGACATCTAAGACTTTGGACCTTTTGAGAGAAAAAAAAGAATAGATTCATGAAGAAGGAGAGAATAGGACTTTTTGGAGGCACATTCAATCCTGTTCACTCAGGGCATTTAAAGGCTGCAGAGATTGTTAAAAAAAGGTTTCTACTGGATAAAATTCTGTTTATTCCTTCTTATATCCCCCCTCATAAAGACACAGCCGAAATTGCCTCTCCTTCCCATCGCTTGAAAATGGTCGAAATCGCGCTCCGCGGCTTTTCTCATTTCATTCCTTGCTCTATAGAAATCGATGCTGAAGAAAAATCCTATTCAATCATAACGATAAACAGGATAAAAAAGCTCTATCCAAAAGCCTGGATTTTCTTCATCCTCGGGATCGATGCTTTTTTAGAAGTTGACACCTGGAAGGATTACGAACAATTGCTAGAGCAGTGCTTTTTTGTAGTTATAAGCCGGCCAGGTTATCTTTTAGACGAAGCGAAGAAAACTTTAGAGGGAAAATACAGAGAAAAAATGTGTATGCTGGCAAAACCCGAATCCGTAAAAGATGAGATGCTTCTCTCCTTTAGAATATTCCTCCTCCCGATTGAAGCTTTAGATATAGCTTCTACTGAGATCAGGGGAATAATAAAGAGAGGGGATTCCATAAAGGGTATGGTTTCAAAGAGAGTAGAAGCTTATATAAGAGAGAATAGGCTTTATAAGATATAAAAATGGCTGAGGCAAGAACCGGAAAAACAATTTCTAAAAGAAATCTTCCACGCGAGGTAAAGATTTCAATAAAAGCCAGCCAGGCAACAAAAGGAGAGAACCTTGTTGTTCTTGATTTAAGAGGGATATCTTCCTTCACAGATTATTTCGTTATTATGCATGGAAACTCCACCAGGCAGAATCTTGCCCTTCACGAGAATATTGAGAAAGAATTAAAAAAGGAAAAGATTATGCCCTTGAGCGTAGAAGGCAAGGAACGTGCTGAGTGGATATTGATGGATTATGGGAGTTTCATTATTCATGTTTTTTCTGAGAAAGCACGAGAATATTATTCTCTGGAAAAATTGTGGGGAGATGCCCATAAATTTTCTTATTGATTCCTTTTAAAAGGGGACAGGCTACTTTTTCTTAGATATAAGGGTTGATGCTTTTTCGTTTAAATTAATTGTTATTGTGGGCGGTCCGTGGAGCGTGGCGATCCCAAGCTGTTATTAGAAAATCAGGGATTAACCTTTTTTATATCAAAAAAGTAGCCTGTCCCCGTTTTATTTGTTATCAAAAAAGTAGCTTGCCCTTATTTTATTATGTAGGTGTTTGATTTATCAAACACACATTTTTGATTTTACTTATAATTAGGTTAATCAAACCCTTAGTTCAAAGAAAGGTGGGCTTGATAAATCAAGCCCCTACATCAAGGAAAAAAAGTGCGGGCTTGATGAATCAAGCCCCTACAGAAGATAAATAAAATCCCCATAGTAAAAAAATATTGACATTTTCTTTTTTAATCATTATTGTTTATTGAAAATTTTAGGTGCGTAGGAGAGAGATTTTTAAAGATAAACAATCTGAAATAGACTTTTTATGAAGTTAAAAATTTTATGGCCTGGAAAAACTCGCAACAAAGAAATATTAAAGTTGCAAGAATTTTATTTGAGGAAAATAAACCAGCTAGCTCCATGCGAGCTCATCCAAACAAAGGAGGCAAAGGGTATTTCAGAAAAATTCGCCAACAGAATTAAAGAAATTGAGGCTTCTGGGCTTGAAAAAAACTTTAAAGATGATTATATTATCTGCCTCTTTGATGAAGGTAAAGAAATGAGTTCTATCGATTTTGCTCGTTTTTTAGAGAAGATTGCTTCAAATTCCTCGCGTGTTATGACTTTTGTTGTCGGAGGATTTTTGGGTCTGGAAGAGAGAATTTTAAAGAGGGCAGATTTTATTCTCTCTCTTTCTCGAATGACCTTCTCTCATGAGTTAAGTCGAATCATGATTTTAGAACAGATATATCGGTCCTTAGCGACCATAAAGGGAAGACACTATGCAAAATAGGGGGGTAACTTTGAATAAGAAGGAAAGAGAAAGATACAGAAATAAGCTTTTGAAAAAAAAGGAAGAAATTGTTGATAAGATAAGTGAAACGTACAACGAAAGTAAAGAAGTGGAGTCTGGAATAGCTCAGGACGTTGTAGATAAAGCAGAAAGTTCTTATACCAAAGAATTCCTTTTAAGCCTTTCTAATACAGAGCGAGAACAGCTGCTTCTGATTGATGAAGCTCTTTAAAGAGTTGATAAAAAAGAGTTAGGTATTTGTCAGGGGTGCTGAAAAAATATTAGCAAAAAAAGGCTTGATGTTGTTCCCTGGACTTCTTATTGCATTGATTGCCAGGAAAAAGAAGAGGAAGAGTCTTCTTGATATCTTCTCTCTCTGAGAAAATTTACTCTTATACTAAATTAGCCGAGCTTATTTTTTTCCCTTCTTTCTGCGAGTTATGCTCTTCTTTGCTTGAATTTCCCCAGGAAAGAGTCATCTGCCACTCATGTTGGAAAAGTATAAGAACTTCCTATCATTCTTATTGTTTATGCTGTGGCCGATTTTTTGAGGCTTTAGAAGAGCCTCGCCTCTGTCAAGTTTGTTTAGAGAAACGCCCTCCTTTTTCGCATCATCGTTCTTGCGGCAAGTACAAAGGGAAATTGAAAGACATCATCCTTCTGTATAAATATCGCCATTTCCAGGTGCTAGGAAGAGACCTGGCCCGTTTTGTCTATCGTGCTTTGGGTAGAGAGGAGGAGATATGGTGGAAAGTGGATGTCGTCGTACCCGTTCCCCTTCATCCAAAAAGGAAAAAAGAGCGAGGTTTCAACCAGGCTCAAATCATAGCCAAAGAGTTAGCCAGGATTAAGGGAATTGAACTCAGGGATCAACTGTTGGTGAAAACTAAAAATGTTCCTCCCCAGACCTCTTTGAGGGTTGAAGAAAGAGCAGAAAATGTTTCAGGCGCATTCGCTGTCGCAGAGGGAGAAAAGATAGGAGGGAAAGGTGTGCTCTTGGTGGATGATGTCTACACTACGGGGTCGACAATTCGAGAGTGCAGCTCTGTGCTAAGGAATGCCGGTGTGAAGGAGGTCAAGGCATTGACTGTGGCTCAAGCCTGAGTCCTTTCATTTTCAGTTGAAATAAAAAGAGCGCCCAGATCAGAAGAGCTTGGGCGCTCCTTAGAGTAATGATTAAAGCTTAATGCCTTATTTTTTGGGTTTGCCCTTTGGTTTGAGGACTTTCACTTTTTTGGCTTTCAATTCCGCCTTCTTGGGCATAGTGATCTTGAGAACTCCGTTTTCGTATTCTGCGTTGATTTTGTCCTCGTCGATGTAGCGAGGAAGAGTGAACGACCTGCGGAAAGAACCGTAAGAACGCTCAATTCGATGATAATTCTCCTCTTTCGTTTCTTTTTCGAATTTTCTTTCACCCTTTAAGGTTAGGGTGTTGTCTTCGATTTTGATCTCAATATCTTTTTCATCTATTCCAGGAACTTCAGTAGTAAGAACAAGAGCATTTTCCTTTTCATAGATATCAACTGCAGGAGCCCAGCTACTGGCGATTAATTCCTTTTCTTCTCCTCGAGAGGGGAAAGTTTCCTCAAAAAGACGGTTCATTCTTTCTCTCAGTGTGATTAGGTCCCTAAAAGGGTCCCATCTGACTATAGCCATTTTTACCTCCTTAATATCTTAGTCTCTGTATAATATAATACCTTAGTGCTTATTTGTCAAGTATTTGAATGATTTTTTTGTAGAGGGTAAAAAAATACTCTTTTGCTTACCGTAAGGCCGCAATCAGGACTGTGGCTTCGCCCTTTAGCTTCTTCCCTTCCAGCTTTTTTAGTAATTCCTCAGTTGTTCCCCTGAGGAATTCCTCGTAGATCTTCGTCATTTCTCTGGCAATAACAATCTGTCTATTTCCTATTGTTTCCAGAGTGAGATTAAGAAAGGGAAGAAGCCTCCGGGTAGGGAGGTAAAAAACGAGGGTTGCTTTTTCATTTTTTAGTGAATCAAGCAATTTTTTCGTTGCTTCTTTCTTCGGAGGAAGGAAGCCAAGGAAGAGGAATCTATGGGTAGGAAGGCCAGCTACTGAGAGGGCTGCGGTTATTGCCGCTGGCCCGGGAATGGGGATTATCTTTATTCCCAGCGTAATAGCTTCTCTGATCAGAGGATAACCAGGGTCAGAGATACCAGGAGTCCCGGAATCTGTGACAAGAGCCACATCTTTTCCCTGTTTAAGGAGACTAATAATTTGAGGGATTTTCTGGCTTTCCTTGGGGTGGTAGTAGCTTATAAGCTTTTTTTTAATACTGTATTTATTCAAGAGCTTTATTGTCCGGCGAGTGTCTTCACAAGCTATGACCTGCACTTCTCCCAGAGTTCTCAAGGCTCTAAAGGTTAAATCTTCCAGGTTCCCGATAGGAGTTGCGACAACATACAGGTCGCCTGAAGATTTAGGTGCTGAGTTTTCCCCCTGCATAGCCTATTTGTCCCAATCAAAAGGGAAGAGAAAGTCATGGCCCACAGATCGGGAGGATATTTTGGGGATAGGCGGAAGTTTTCTTTTGAACTCAGAATTTTTAATAAGACTGATAATTTTTTCGACGGTTTCTTTCGTGAATCCTGAGGCAATGATATCTTTTATTGGGGCTCTTTTATCTACCAGCTGATAGAGGATTTTATCGATTTCATCGTAAGAAAGACCGATTTCTTCCTCATCTGTTTGTCCAATCCATAAGCCCGCTGAGGGTGTTTTTTCCCTTATTTTCTCTGGAATTCCGAGGTATTCCGCAAGCTGCCTGATCTGAGTCTTGTAGAGGTCACCCAAAGGATTTATCCCGCAGGCCATATCACCGTGTATTGTGCCATACCCTAAAAGCAGCTCTGTTTTGTTACTTGTCCCCAAAATTAAGGCTTTCTCCCGGGAAGAAAAGTCATAGAGGATGGACATCCTTTCTCTGGCCATTTTGTTTCCTTTTAACACCCTGTTCTCAGTTGGATAGCTTGAGAAATAAGCGTCAACCATAGGAGAAATGTTAATTATTCTTGATTTTATCTTTAAAAGTTTAGCGTATTCTTCAGCATCCTTCACATCCTTGCTGAAGGTTTCCCCATAAGGAATGATGAGACCGATAACATTGCTTGGTTTTAGTGCTTTTGCAGCGAGGGAAGCACAAACTGCCGAGTCCAGCCCGCCTGAAAGGCCCAGGATTCCCTTTTTATAATTTAACTTTGATAATTCTTCCCTGATAAATGCAATGAGAATTTTTTCCACAAAAGGTTCGTTAATCTTCATACTTGTTGATGATCCTCTTCAGAGCTTCAAGGATAATCTCTGGCCTGTCGTCTCTTTTGTAAGGCCATTTTTTGCGCACTTCACGAATATCATCCAGGTTTATTTCTTGAAGCAGGAATTCATTATCAAGATAGGATGCCTTGGCTACCAGTTTCCCCATAGGATCGTATATGAATGAACCACCCGAAAAGTGCTTCCCATCTTCAAATCCCACCCTGTTGCAGTAGATGAGGAAAGCGGTGGAAAAAAGCGAAATGGTTTCCCCCATCGACTCCCACATCCGGCTCGTCTCGTAGGCTTCCTTGCCTTGAATTCCTCGACCAGGAGCCGCACTGATGACGATGATAATCTCTGAGCCGCCAGCAAAAAGAAGATAACATGCACCGTAGTGAAGAAAGTCCCGACAGATCATCATCCCCGTATTTCCATAGGGGGTAGAAAAAGTGTGAAAATTTTTGCCAAGGGCGAAAAACTTTCCTTCTTCGAACATTCCGTAGGTAGGAAGAAAAACCTTGCGATGGATGTGCAGAATCTTTCCTTCTGCTAAGAAAGCAGCGGAATTATAGAAAAGTCCTCTTTCTTTTTCTTCCACAAAACCAAAAACAAGCGAGACATCACGGCTTGCGGCCTTGAGCTCGTCGAAGAAAGGATCTGAATCAGGGGAAAGAGCCACTTCTCCGACCAAATCTTTAAGTGTGTAACCGGTGAGGCTTAGTTCGGGAAAGATCAGAAGATCAACATTTTTCTTTTTTGCTTTTTCGATGTACTTGAGATGCAGGTCAAAATTTTTTTTTACGTTTCCCAGGTGGGGTGAAATCTGAGCTAAGGCAATCTTCATGATGCAAAAGTTATCATAATTTCCTTTCCTTTTCAATCGAAGCCAGACCTTTGTAGGGGCTTGATTTATCAAGCCCGAAAAGTGGGGTCAGGTCTTGTCATCGGGAAAAGATATTTTCCCGCACTCCTGCTCTTATGGCATTCCTTACGATAAGGGCTGATCCCAAAGAAAAAAGGAGAAAAAAGGGGACAGGCTACTTTTTCTAGTAGAAAGAGGGCTATCTGTACTCGTGGACGTGGGAAGTTTATAAAAAAAGTAGCCTGTCCCTTTTTTAACTCTTTTTTAACTTTATAAGAAAGAAGAGAGTCTCTACGCGTGCACAGAACATCAGAAAAAGGGGCCTGTCCCCTTTTAAAGCTTGAATTTTTTTAGGATATAATTAATATATAAAGATGGAAAGGAAGAATCAGAAGAAGAGACATAGAAAAATTTTAATTATAAAGGCCTAAGACCTATGGAACACATCGGTTTTTACTTAAGGGATATATATTTTCATAAGAAGAGTGGTCCTCTTATTTTCAAGTACGAAGGGCTCCAAAGATACCTTTTCTTCCATGATGGTTTTTTAGTTTTTGCCAAAATAACCCATCCTCAAGAATTACTGGGAGAAGTTTTGTTTAAACTGGGAAAAATTTCAAAGCAGACCTATTCAAAAATTGACTCATACATCGATCCGACGCTTAGATTAGGGGAAAGTTTGATGAAAGAAGGTCTTCTCTCTGAGGACGATTTGTATGCTGGCTTGGCGTATCAAATGAGAGAGATAACTTTGAATATTTTTCCCTTTTTTGATGGAAAATTTAAGTTTCAAGAGAGAAGTAAATTCGACGAGGAGGAATTCAAATCTAAAATAACTATTCCTGATTTGATTGAGGAGGGAATAAGGCGGATGAAGTACCATCCTCAGTTGGAAAAATTCATGGTGAAAGAGGTGCCTTTCCCAAAGAGTGAGGATTTCATTGACCGCTTGACAGAAGAAGAGAGGAACATAATTGGCACAATTGATGGAAGTTCTTCAGCAGAAGATCTTTTTTATTCTGGAGATTTCGATCCTAAGTTTTTTTGGAAGAGCCTCTATCTCTGCTATTGCTTGAATATAATAGACATTAAAGACGCAGAAAAAATCCCAGAAAAAAAGGAAAAGCCTGAAAAAGCTGCTTTCGAAGTTACGGATAAGAAGCTAGCCGAGGTGATAGAAATGAGTAAGCAGCTTCCGACCATGGATTATTATCAGATTTTAAATGTTCCCGAAAATTCTTCTCCAATCGAGATAAAATTATCTTATTTTCGTTTGGCTCGCGAGTATCATCCTGACTGCTTTAGTAAAGATCTTCCTTCAGATATAAAGGAAAAAGTTGAGGATGTGTTCGCTCATATTACAAATGCCTACGGCACCCTCGGCGATGAAAAAAAGAAGCAGGACTATGATTCCAAAAGAGAAGCCTCTCCAGAACTGAGTGGAAAGGAGTTGGAAAAGAGAGCAGATATTAAGTATCGTCAGGGTAGGACGCTGTATAATCAAGAAAGATACGAAGATGCTTTACAACTTTTAGAGGAAGCTGTGAGGTTAAAGAAGAACAAAGCGATCTATTTTCGTATGCTCGCTATGGCAGAGTCGAAAGTTCCTCCGTTTCATAAGAAGGCTGAAGAGGACTTCCAGAAAGCTATTAGATTAGAACCTTCGAATCCAGAATGTTATATAGGGTTAGGAACATATTATAAAGGAGAGGGACTTTTAGATAAGGCTAAAAAGGAATTCAAAAAGGCTTTGGAAGTTGATCCTGAACATAAAATTGCCCTCAAGGAATTAGGTTTAACAGAGAAACCTAAGAAAAAGGGACTCACGGGAATATTTAAATCTTTGGGAAAAAAGAAAAAGAAGAGCTAGGATTAATCTTTCCTGATAAACTTTAAGAACTCTTTTTCCTCGAGAGTTGGAATACCAAGTTTCCGAGCCCGTTCGAGCTTTGATCCAGGGGAATCACCCACAACAACATAAGTTGTTTTGCTGCTGACTGAGTTGGAGACAGTCCCACCCAAGTCTTCGATAATTTCTGTGGCTTCCTCCCTGCTTAAACTTGAGAGCTTTCCTGTCAGAATAAAAATTTGTCCGGTAAGAGGACGCTCGCCTTTTTTTTCTTCTTTTATGGAGGAAAAATTCAGGCCGGCTTTTTTCAGTTTATTTATAAGCTCGATGTTTTCAGGCTGTTTAAAAAAGAAAACAATGCTTTCGCCCACCTTGGGCCCGACATCCTCTATCTGGATAAGCTCGTCTAAGAACACCCTGGCTAAAGAGTCAATACTTTTGAAATAATCAGCCAGAGCCTGGGCGGTTCGTTCTCCCACATATCTTATCCCGAGGGCATAAATCAGCCGGTTAACATCTCTTTGTTTTGATTTCTCAATTTCGTCCAATAAATTCTGAGAGCTTTTTGGTCCAATCCTTTCGAGATTCGCCAGA
>CAYUXD010000054.1:1057-10629 GCA_964448655.1 uncultured Eubacteriales bacterium | reverse complement strand
CTCAATTTTTTTTTATTTTTTTGTTATCTCTATCGTGCTATTTTTCAAATTAATCGACTCTGTATTTTGACCAGTTATAGAAAGTAAAATCAGAAGCAGCTTTGAACTTAGGGGAAAATTTATAGCTTACTCCTAACCCAGCCACAAAGGGCTGTTTGTACTCATCACGGGAAGAAGCTTCGGTTATAATATCCGTATCTCCTCCCGGAGAAAGGTATCTGAGGAGGCTCTCGCTATCTGACTTTTTTACATAAGGAGTCCGGAATACTGCGGCTACATCAATCTTATCCGCCAACTCCCACACAAGACCTCCGTTTATGTAAAAACCCTTAAATTTGTGGGATTTACTGTCAGTAATTGTGATGGAACTTGTAATCCACTGTTCGCTAATATCTTTTTGGAGAAGGCCGTAAGCATAGTTGAGGCCAATGCCAGCAGAAAGGCCGCCAAAGAGTTTTCGGGCTACGGAAAAGTTAATGTTTCTCAGGTTTCCTTCTTGGTCGACACTTAAAAGATATTGGACCACGCCTGCAGGAGAATAATCATAACCTGCATGGGGCCTGGCGTAACTTTCAATAAGGCCGATACTTAAAGCAATAGTCCAGTTTTTCAATCTGATTGAGGCGCCGGCAAAATCGAAGGCAAAAAGGCTTAGAGAAAGATTTTCGCGTGAGTAGAGGGGTCCTGTATTCACGATAGAATACCTGTAGAGTTGAGCTATATTGAAAGAGGAATTCACAGCAAAAGTGATTCTAGGAAGTCTGGTCAGGAGAGCAGGATTTGTTAGTGAAACAGCGCAATCAGAGCCTAAAGTGAATTGCGTTTCGCCCATGCCAAGGGAGGCGCCGGTTGTGATGCCGAAGGTGTTCCAGGTTCTAAAAGGTGCTTCATCTTCGTACTGTCCCAGGACCATTTGAGGCCATAAGGTTTTGGGAAAGAAGGCGAACATCCAGAGGAAGATAAGAGGAAAAAACCAAAATCTGTGCTTTCTCATTTTAGTTTTTCGATTTTACCCGTCTTTTGTGCTATTTGCAAATGGGAAATAAGTATGGTATAGAATATTTTTTCTATAGGAATCATGAAGAAAAATAAGAAGCGAAGAATAAAGATCACTGGGTCAGGATTTTATGTTCCTGATAAGATTTTGACTAACTTTGACCTTGAAAAGATGGTCGATACCTCTGATGAATGGATTATAACCCGGACCGGAATAAAAGAGAGGAGGATCGCTTCTGAAGACCAGGCGACATCTGATTTGGCAGTTGAAGCCAGTCGGAAAGCTCTCGAAAATGCTGGACTTGAAGCAAAGGATATCGATCTTATAATAGTAGCTACTTCTACTCCTGATACAATTTTCCCCTCAACCGCCTGCTGGGTTCAGAAAGGGCTTGAGGCTGACCATATTCCTGCTTTTGATATTTCTGTTGGCTGTACAGGATTTCTGTATGGCATGATTCTGGCGGAAGGTTTGATTTTAAGCGGAGCATCCAAGCGCATTCTTCTGATTGGGGGAGAGCTGTTAACCAAGGTAACAAACTGGAAAGACCGCAATACGTGTGTTCTTTTTGGCGATGCTGCCGCAGCAGCAGTTCTTGAAGAGGCTGATGACGAATCCGGGATGCTTTCTTACTACTGGAAGGCTGACGGGAAATTAGGAAATCTTCTTTACCAGCCTGCTGGGGGGACAAGAATTCCAGCCACATCCCAATCAGTTGCCCAGGGGCTTCATTATCTTCAGATGAAAGGGAACGATGTCTTCAAGCATGCCGTGAAACGAATGGGAGAGGCAGCTTTGGAAGCTTTGAAATTGGCTGGATTGAAGAAGGAGGATGTAGATTACCTTATTCCCCACCAGGCTAACATAAGGATCATCGAAGCAACAGGAAGACGCCTCAAACTTCCTCCAGAAAAAGTCTATTCAAACATCCATAAATATGGCAATGTCTCTGTGGCTACAATTCCTATAGGTCTCCATGAGCTTTGGGAGGAAGGCAAGCTAAAAAAAGGAAATATCATTGTGATGGATGCCTTTGGCGCTGGGTTTACCTGGGCTGCGGTTACCTATCGCTGGTAAAAAGAATCGTGTGGTAATTGGGATCAGACCTTCCAAAACTTCTGTAACTTACTTAGAAAATAGCCATTACTGTAGGGGCTTGATTTATCAAGCCCACCTTTTAAAATATAATCAATGATTTATAGTCAATGTAAACGCTTGATCCATCAAATCCACTATTGATTCTTCTGTAGGGGTTTGATTTATCAAACCCACATTTTTGACCGTACAAATAAACGGGCTTGATAAGATTTTTAGATGTTTTAGGGGCCTGTCCCCAGAAAACCCGATAACGAAGAAAAATAACCTGAGATAAGCAGAATTCCCACAATAATCAGCAGCACTCCTCCAACTATCGAGATAACCTTGAAGTATTTTCTGATAGTCTTGAAATACTCAATAAACTTGTGAAGGATAACAGCTGAGAGAAAAAAGGGAAGTCCTAAGCCTGCGGAATAGAAAGCGAGCAAGGCAATGCCCTTAAAGATGTTCTGGGTTGTAGCGGCCATGGCAAGGATGGCTCCCAAGATTGGACCAACACACGGTGTCCATCCAGCTCCAAAAGCCATGCCCACAAGGCATGTCCCCAGATAACCAAGTGGTTTCTTTTTCAGGTGAATTTTCTTTTCTCTGTCGAGGAATTTCAACCTGAAAATTCCTGCAAAATGAAGGCCAAGGATTATGACAAGCACTCCGCCGATTATTTCAAACCAACGGATGTTGTTGTATAAAAATTTACCTATAACAGTAGCTGAAGCTCCGAGGGTAATAAAAATAATAGAAAAACCGAGGATGAACATCAGGGAGTTGGCGATGACTTTTTTCCGGACTTTTCTTAAATTTTCCTGTTGAGAGAGTTCCTCAAGTGAGATTCCAGTGATAAAGGCTAAGTAGGAGGGAATTACAGGAAGGATGCAGGGAGAAAGGAAAGAGATTAATCCGGCGGAGATGGCTACAAATATGGAAACATTTTCAGCCCCGGACATATTTTACTTTTCTTCTGTTAGTTTTAGAAAATAGTCTTTAAGGGTTTCCTTGTTCATGTAGCCAATATGCCTGTGCCTTATTTTTCTTTCCTGGTCAACAATAATTGTTGTTGGAATATAAGGTCCAGGTTTATAATCTTCACGAATTTTGTCTGTGCCCATGATAATAGGATAATTAATTTTATATTCTTCTACGAATTTAAGGACTGATTCCGGGCCTACTCTATCATCCAAAGAAATTCCGATAATCTCCATTCCTTTGTCTTTATATTGTTTGTACACTTCAACGAAACCAGGGATTTCATCCCGGCAGGGGGGACACCAGGTTGCCCAAAAATTCAAAAAGACAACTTTACCGCTATAATCCGAGAGCGAAATTTTGCGTCCTCTGAGATCTTTAACTGTAAAATCCGCGGCTACAGACGAATTGTCGCCAGAAGTACTTGCTTTTTCTGCTTTCGCACAGACGACGAGCACCATAACTAAAGGAAGCAGAATCAAGATGAATTTTTTCATGTTTGTCTCCTCTAAAAATAAGCTTAACTAACCAGATGAGCTTGGCAGGCTAAACCAGCCGTACGGCTTAAGTTATTATTAAGATAGTAATTATAGGCTTTTTGAATGTTTATTGCAACTATTTACTGTTTACCAAACTGAGCAGGCGTTCCCACTTCCTGTTCACTTCTAATTGCATTAATGCGATCTCTTCCTCGGTCAAGTGCCGGAATCGGCCCTGGATTTTAAGATAATCGCTTATCGGTTTCTTTTCTTTCAGCTTGATGTTCAAAGTATATTTTTCGCCCCATTCTATCTCGTATAAGGGAAAAATCGCATTCTGAACGACCATTCGCGAGAGCTTAACCGTGTCTTCTGGTCGGCTCTTCCAACCGCTAGGACAGGGAGCATAGATATGAAGGAATCTTGTCCCCTTGATTTCCTTTGCTTTTTTCGCTTTCCTGAACAGATCTTCAGGATAGCCAATGCTGGCTGTAGCTATGTAGGGAATCCTGTGGGCTGCCATGATTGCTTCCATGTCTTTTTTCGGTCTTTTCTTGAAGTGTTTGACAGGTGTTGTGGTCGTCCAGGCACCATAGGGCGTTGCTGAACTTCTCTGAATGCCTGTGTTCATGTAGGCCTCGTTATCGTAGCAAACATAGAGAATATCGTCGTTGCGCTCTGCGACTCCTGAAAGGGCCTGGATGCCAATGTCGAAAGTTCCTCCATCTCCAGCCCAGGCAACCACAGTTGTTTCTGTATCGCCGACCATTTCCAGCCCCGCTTTCACACCGGAAGCAGACACCGCCGCTGTTTCAAAGGCACAGTGGAAGATAGGGACGTCAAGGGATGAATAGGGGAATGGCCCGTCTATGACCGACCAGCAGCAGGCAGGAATGCAGAGTACTACTTTTTGTCCCAGAGCTTTAAGGACATATCTCATGGCTAAAGTGGCTCCACACCCCTGGCAGGCTAGGTGCCCGGAATTCATAAGCTCCTCTTCAGGGAGCGAAAGCTTCATCTTTTTTTCTTTATTCATCTCTTCACTCCTATCCAGATAATTTCTTCTTCTGGTTTCTTTTTCTTCAGGGCAAAATTGGTGATTTCTTTAAAGGTCGAAGGAGTGATGTCCCTTCCTCCTAAGCCGGCGATAAAGCCGAAGATAGGCAAGCTGTCATTATGTCCGTACAGGGCAGATTTGACCTCTTCATAAAATATTCCGTGGTGACCATAGGAAATATTCCGGTCAACCACAGCTATCTTCTCTGCTCCTTTAACAATATTTCGGACTGTCTCGAAGGGAAACGGCCTGAAAGCCTTAATCCTCAAATTTCCGGCCCTGATGCCTTCCTGGCGAAGCTCTTCTGCGGCAACCCTTGCGGTTGAACCCATAGTTCCGGAAGTGATCAGGATTATGTCTGCATCATCGCAGCAATATTCATCCACCAGGCCTAAATAGCGGCCAAACATCTTTTCATACTCTTTTCCTGTTTCTTCGATCAAGGCCGGTGCTTTTTCCATCTCTTTTTGGAGTTTGTACCTTAATTCAAAGTAATGCTCCGGTGAGGTAAGGCCGCCAAATGCATGCGGCTCGTCAGGAGTGATTTTGATTTGGGGATTAAAAGGGGGCAAGTATTCATCCACCTTTTCCTGCTCAGGAACGTCCACGACTTCATAGGTGTGGGATAGACTGAAGGCATCAAGAATCACCATGCTGGGGATAAGGAGCTTTTCTGAAACTTTAAAAGCCTGGATAACTGTGTCCAGAACTTCCTGATTGTTGCAACAATAAAACTGGATCCAGCCCGTATCTCTCTGGGAGAGGCTGTCATTCTGGTCTGACCAGATACTCCAACCAGGAGCCATAGCCCGGTTTATGTTTCCCATGACAACAGGCAGTCTTCCGCCTGAAGCCCAGTGGAGAAGCTCATGCATCAAGGCCAGGCCCTGGGAAGAAGTGGCTGTGAATGTTCTTGCTCCTGCCAGGGATGCTCCGAGGCAGGCAGCCATGGCCGAATGCTCTGATTCAACCTTGATGAATTTTGCATCTAAAGTCTTATCTGCGCACATTTCCGAGAGGAGTTCGACTACCTGAGTCTGGGGAGTGATAGGGTAGGCGGCAATCACCTGAGCCCGGCCGAGCATTGCCCCGTAGGAGAGGGCGTGGTTTCCCATGATTACTTTCTTCATTTTTCCTCCTCTACCATGGCAATGCATTTTGTAGGGCATTCCTCGGCACAGATGCCACAGCCTTTGCAGTAATCATAGTCAACCACAGGCCATTCGTTTTCGACATAAATAGACACATCGGGACAGAATTTCCAGCATATGCCGCATTGAATGCAGTTATCAAGGTCAATGACAGGCCTGATGTTTCTCCAGACTCCTGTTTTATTAAAGAGCATGGAGCCGATAGACATCGGCATCAGAGGAAAATCTTTTTCAGACTTGAAAACAATCTTTTGAGCCTGTTTCTTTTTTTTCATGATATATCCTTGTAGATAATTTCTTGGTATGCATGTGCAAAGCGCAAAAAGCGAAGCATCTTTTTACATATTATATTTACTGACTTATAAAACGCACCTTAAAAACATCTAACATTTATTATACCATATCTATAGGAGAACTAAAATAAGAACGTACGCTAAAAGCATTAATTGTCTGTTTTTTATCGAGGACAATCTTTATGATTTTTCATATGCTTCTTTTGCAGCAGCAGCATTATCCTCGGGCTTTGTGGGAACTCCTTCACGCACTGCTTCCAGCGCTGATTCAATTTTGGCCAGCTTCAGTATCTTGACCACTGCCCCCACAATAGCCGTGTTGACAATCGGTGCAGCCAGGGTGCCTAGCTTATGCTTTACAGCAATTTCTGTGGCATTTATAGTGACGACTTTAAATTTTTCCGGAAATTTCAGTTCCTCAGGTTTTTTTTCGCTGTTGATGATGATATAGCCTCCCTCTTTCAGGCCCTCTGTCACATCAATAGCCTCAAGAAGAGTGGGGTCGACGACAACGACATGGTCAGGATTGTAAATTCTGCTTTTGTCATAGATGGGCTTATTGTCTATACGGATAAAGGCATAAACCGGAGCGCCGCGTCTTTCCACGCCGAATTCCGGGTAGGCCTGGACATAGTTTCCTTCTTTAGAGATAGTATCAGCCAGAATTTTTGAAGCAACAACAGTCCCCTGACCGCCTCTTCCATGAAAGCGGATCTCGATCATTTCCTTCTCCTTTTAACTGACGCACTGTTTCTTTTAGCTGGCATTAGCGAGGACCGAAGAAAGTTTCCAGCGTGTCATTGCGGGCGACCAAAGGGAGCGCGGCAATCTCAACCTTTTATGAGATTGCACAGCTTGTTCCGAGCGAAGCGAATGAATCTTCTTCGCTCCTCGCAAGGGAGGATTGCTTCGGCGCTTCGCTTCTCGCAATGACATATAATCACGCAACTTTGGGAGAAAGCCTACAAACTAAAGCTCAGCACTCTGTGGGAATGGCACTGGATATTGACAGCAGCCGGCATGGAGGCGATGTGACAGGGGAAGGCTTCAACGTGAACGGCCAGAGCAGTGATCCTTCCACCCATGCCCTGAGGTCCTATTCCCAAATCATTTATCCTTTCCAGCAGCCTTCTTTCCATGTCTGCATAAAAAGGATCAGCATTGTGAGATCCCAGGGGTTTTCTCAAAAGAGCCTTTTTGGCCAGAAGAGCAGAATATTCGAAGTTTCCGCCGACGCCAACTCCGACAATAATCGGAGGGCAGGGATTAGAACCTCCCTTATCCGCGGTTTCGACCACAAAATCTTCAATACCTTCCCTCCCGGCAGCAGGCGCAAACATCCGGACAGCGCTCATATTTTCTGCGCCTCCTCCCTTGGCAATAAACGTCACCTTGAAGGTATCGCCCGGGACGAGTTCCCAGTGGATATAAGCAGGAGTGTTATCTCCGGTGTTTTTTCTCCGAATGGGATCCTCGACGACAGATTTCCTGAGATATCCTTCAGCATAACCAGCTCTTGTGCCTTCGGTGATAGCATCTCTCAGGCTTTCTAATCCGTCATCTTTTTTGAGTTCTACATCCTCTCCAAGTTCTACAAAAAAAACAGCAAGACCTGTATCCTGGCAGAGTCCCAATTTTTCATCCTTGGCAATCTTTGCGTTCTCAAGAATTTGTTTAATGACTTCTTTTCCTGCTGGCGACTCTTCCTTTTTTTCCATTTCCTTGATGATATCAACCACATCATCCTGGAGTTCGAAATTTGCTTTCTGGACTAGGTCTTTTATTGTATCCCTGACCTTGGCCAAGCTTACGACTTTCATATAATCCCTCCGGGTAAGAATAGATTTGAAAACGGTCTGAATTAAATCTTAGTTTAGGATTCTAAAAAAAGCCTGTCAAGATATTTATTGGGGTCAGGCCCCATAATAAGGCCCCATAATAGTCTGACCCTGTTGCTTCTTTACTTGACTATATCTGTAAGTTTAGGGCCATCAGCTTGATTTCGGTCATCTCTTCGATAGCGTATCTAAGGCCTTCGCGGCCGAACCCAGACTCCTTCACTCCGCCGTAAGGCATGTGGTCGATTCGAAAAGTGGGGATATCGTTGATGATAACACCTCCCACATCCAGGACTTCAAAAGCTTGAAAAGCTTTTTTCAAGTCACTTGTGAAAACTCCAGCTTGAAGGCCATAGATTGAATAATTGACTCCTTTTAAAGCCTCCTCAAAATCTTTATAGCGGTAAACGACCACCACCGGCGCAAAAGCTTCTATCCAGGAGATTCGGAGTTCGGGCTTGACGCGCTCCAGTATTGTCGGCTCAAACATTACCCCATCTCTTTTTCCTCCTAAGACGGTGCGGGCGCCGTTATCAACTGCCTCTTTGACCCATTCCTCTGTCTGCTTTGCCGCATCAAGGGTTATCATCGGGCCTATATCCGTCTCTTCTTCAAGAGGATTTCCCATTTTGAGTTTCTTTGTGGCTTTGATGAAATCGGCCAAGAACCGGTCATAGATTTTCTCGTGGAGAAATATCCTCTGAATGGATATGCAGATTTGCCCCGAGTAAGAAAAGGAACCCCATATAGTTCTGGGAAGGGCAAATTCCAGGTTTGCATCAGGCTCTATGACGACGGCTGCATTCCCTCCGAGTTCAAGAGTCACCTTTTTTTTATGGGCTTTCTTTTTAAGCTCCCAACCAATAGCCGGACTTCCCGTGAAGGTGACCATTTTAACCCTCTCATCCGTAAGGAGAATATCGGCGGCTTCATATCCTGAGGGAACGATGTTTATTCCCCCTTGAGGATAATCTATCTCGTTGATGATTTCGCCGAGAAGGATGGATGTCATGGCCACCTGGGAAGAAGGCCTTAAGACAACCGTATTCCCTGAAGCGATGGCGGGTGCAACTTTATGAGCGACAAGATTAAGCGGGAAATTGAAGGGAGAAATAGCAGAAATTACTCCGATAGGGAAGCGTCTCACTAAGCCCCAGCGCTCCTTTGTTTGGGCACTCAGGTCAAGGGGAATGATTTCTCCACCTATTCTCCTGGCTTCTTCAGAGGCGATTTTAAATGTGTTTGCTGCTCTTTCAACCTCTATTCTGGATGCCTTGATTGTTTTTCCACCGGCGAGAGTTATGGATTTAGCCAGTTCTTCCTTTCTTTTTTCAATTCCTGAAGATATTTTCTCCAGGATACGAGCACGTTCCAGACTTGAAAGCTTTTTTGTTTCTGAGAAGGCTTCATGGGCGGCAGCGACCGCCTTTTCTGTTTTATCCTTTTCGGCAAAATAGACTTTACCAACAACACTCTGGTCATAAGGAGATTTAATTTCTTGCCTGCTTTTTGATACTTCCCATTTTCCATTAATCAATAGTTTATATTCCCGCATTTTTTAGTCCTCCTTAATAAAACAACGGGGTCAGACTTGCAAAACTTGAGTTATTTGATGATATTAAAATCAAGTATTTTCCACAGGGGAATAAGCACAAAATTCAATTTTTCAAAGCCTGACTCCATTGATCAAAAATCA
>CAYUXD010000054.1:0-1047 GCA_964448655.1 uncultured Eubacteriales bacterium | reverse complement strand
TTATTTCCTGATATTTTATTAAAATAAATACATGTATTTACCCCTGTTTAATACTCACAAAAATCATGTCTACACAGCCCGACTCCATTGCACCAACCTCAACTCTCGCAAGACTGACCCCGAAATAATTGCTTTAACATCATTGCATCCTGCTCTAAGTTGGGGCTTTCACAAATGATCGTTCCTTCTACTCCGTAGTCCTTCAAAGCTTGGATCCAGTCATCAAAACGGAAGTCAGAATTTTTCAGGTTCAGATGCTTCTTTTCTCCTTTATCGTTGTAATCAACTCCGGATATATGAATGTGCATGTTTTTAATGGCCTCGCTTCCCAGTTTTTTTTCGATTTTCTTAAGGATTCGATGGAATTCGCTGTAGCTGTTTGCTTTTCCTTCCCGGGCATGGATATGGCAGAAGTCGATGCAGGGCAGGATTCCATCCACTTCGCGGCACAGATAAAGAATGTCCTCGAGCGAGCCGAACTGCGTCCTTTTTCCCAATGTTTCCGGCCTGAGCATAACCGGAGTTCTATCTGATTTTAAAATGGAAACAACCTCCTTCAATCCTTCCTTGATGGTTTGAAAAGCTTTTTCAGGTCCAACTCTTCCATAGTAGCCAGCGTGAAAGACAACACTCTCGGCGCCGCAAATCTCGGCCATCCTGGCTGAGCTCAAGATTCTTTCCTGACTTGCCAGCCTTTTCCCTTCCTCGGCTGAATTCAAGTTCACATAATATGGGGCGTGAACACTGAGGGATACGTTGAGTGCTTTTGCTTCTTCTTTTATCTTCTGAGCCAGGTCAGTTCCCATCTTCACGCCTTTGACAAACTCGATTTCCAGGCATTCAAGGCCCAGTCGGGCAATTTTCTGAATACCGGCTAAAGTGGAGGATGGAGAAGCAGATAAAGGCACTCCTGCTGTGCCAAAAAGAAGTTTTTTAGAAGCAGAAGTCATCGGCCTCTCCCTTTTCAGAGTTGAGAAATTCGCTCACAATCTGCAGGGCACAGAATTCCCCACACATGGAACAGGCCGTAGATTTTGACTTCCTTTT
>CAYUXD010000053.1:0-10650 GCA_964448655.1 uncultured Eubacteriales bacterium | reverse complement strand
AAGCCCGTACAAAAAACTAATCCGTGCTTTCGCGTTTATAGACGACCTTTCCACTGACGATCGTATAATCCACCAGGGCTTTCATTATCTCTTCTGGAGGAATTTTCATCAGGTCTTTATCATAAATCACCAAATCAGCCAGGTAATCCTTTTTTATCATGCCTTTCCGCTCTTCCATGAATTCTGCATAGGCTGAACCCGACGTGTAGAGTTCGATTGCTTCTTCCATAGTAAGTTTCTGATCAGGAAACCAGCCGGGTCCCGGTTCTCCGGCACGGTCTTTTCGTGTAACCGAAGCGTATAATCCTTCCAAAGGATCAAGCGGTTCAACGCTATAATCAGTGCCAAAAGCTATTTTTGCACCTGCATCAAGCAGCCGCCGCCAGGCATAGGCCCCCTTGCATCGCTCGCGTCCGATCCGTTTTTCTGCAAAGCGCTTATCAGTAATGCAGTGAGTGGGCTGCATCGAGGCGATTACACCAAGTTTTGCAAAGCGCGGAATATCATCAAGGGTAAGAATCTGGGCGTGCTCGCTGCGGTGCCGGCTGTCCCTTTTTCCGTTTACTTCCTGCGCCTTTTCGAATGCATTAAGAATCCAGCGGTTTGCTTTTGGACCGATGGCGTGAATTCCAATCTGAAATCCCATTTTATCGGCAGCAATAACCCTGCGTTCAAGCTCTTCGTAGGGCATCATGGCTAACCCAGTTTTATCGGGTTCGTCCTCGAACGGTTTAAAAACCAACATTGTGCCAGAGCCGAGTGTCCCGTCGATAAAGCCTTTAAGAAAGCCAAAACGTATCCAGTTATCTTCTGACGGGTATTTTTTTTGTAGTTCAACATAGCGTTCTAACTGTTTTTCGTCTTTTGGTAAAGGCTGCCCTACGTAGACGCGGAGCGTAAGCTTGCCCATATCCCTGAACTTCTGATACATTTCAAATTGACCAGGAGGAAGCTGAACAGTTGTTACACCTAATTTTGCAGCCATGTCAAATGCCGCCTGCCATCCTTTAATGAGCCGTTTCTGTTCTTCTTCAGGAGTTCTCTTTACTTTGACGGCTCCATACTTTAGCAATTCTTTAGCAGTTTCCTTAAAGATTCCTGTGGGTTCGCCTGTCTCAGGGTCTTTCTGGATTTCTCCGCCGAACGGATCTGGCGTATCTTTTGTTATGCCAGAATTCTTGATAACGTAACTGTTTACCAGGACCGAATGACCGTCAGCACGGCTCAGAGCCACTGGATTATTCGGAGAAACTGGATCTATAAGCTCCTTGGTCGGCCATTGCTTGTTGTGAAACATCTCATGCTCCCAGTTACCGCCTCTGATGAGCTCTCCTGGTTTTGCCTTGGCAACTTTTTCCTTGACCCGCTCTGTAATAATTTTAGGATCAGTGATATACCGCAGATCGATATAATCAGGGTCAATATCACTAAAATGGCAATGGGCATCATTAAATCCTGGAATGACCAGCCTCCCTTTTGCATCTATTACCTTTGTGGTTCCTTCCTTTATATACTGATTAATGTTTTTGTTTGATGTGACGGCTATTATGAACTCTCCTTTTACGGCAACGGCTTCTGCTCGGGGATTTTCCTTATCGATCGTTACAATCTTTGCATTTATAACCACAAGATCCGCAGGGGATACTGAGGGTGCATGGGGTTCTGTATAAAGTGGCATCGTATATGGCTTTTTGTAGCCACCGATGATAAAAAACAAATATGCAACTGTTATGATAGCTAATGCTTTCTTTAACATTTTCTTAATTCCTCCTTATTATATTTTAGTATTTTGATTAGCATAGCACTTTAAATAATAAAATAAAATAAATTAGAACAAATCGCTTCTTCTTTTCAAAGAAATATTTTATTGAACAAAATAAGAAGAAGTGATAATTAAAATGGGACATGAGATTCGTAAGTGAAAAAGGGGACAGGCCCCTTTTTCAGCGACCTGCTTTTTTTAGGGTGTTTATACCAAGCATAATCTGTTAGCCTAAGAGCAAGGAGGTATGATATGAAATCCAAACCATCCGTTTCTAAAATTTTATCGCTCTCGATGCTGGTTATTTTTGCCTCATTCTTCCTCCAGATTCAGCTACCGGCAGGGACAGAAAGCAAGTCCTCTTCGCCAGGCATTGAACAGGCTGTCGATGAAGAATATACACGCTTAATCAAAGAAGCCACGACCAAGCCTGAATTTCTCAGCCCTCTTACCAGTTATCTTCCCCAGGTTGAAGGTGTGCCCACTCCCAAAGATGTTCTGGGCTATATTGCTGGCGCGCCCGGAAAATTGACCTACTACGAGGACATCCTCAAGTATATGAATGCCTTAGCGAAAGCAACTCCTAATGTTCAGGTTTTCCCCATCGGCAAGACTTCTGAAGGAAGGGAGATGATCATTGTCGCTGTGGCAAATAAAGAGACTATGAGTGATCTTCAAACATACAAGGATTTCCTGGCTGGGCTGGCTGATCCGCGGATAGTGAAAACCGAACAAGAAGCAGAAGCCATAATTGCCCAGGCAAAGCCCATTTACTGGCTGACCTGTAATCTTCATTCGGGTGAAAGCGGGGCTGCTGAAGTTTCGATGGAGCTGGCTTATCGCTTAGCGGTTGATGAAAATCCTGTCATTAAAAAGATAAGAGATAATATGATAGTTCTTATTACACCCTCGATGGAGCCAGATGGGCATGATAAACACACGGATTGGTTTTATAAATACAATAAAGATGTTACTGATTACAGCAAGATAAGCCGTGTTCCTTACTGGGGCAGATATGCTTTCCACGATAATAACCGTGATATGATCTGCATCTCTCAGCCAGAGATGGAGAACGGGGCGAATGCTTACTTTGACTGGCATCCGATTGTGGTCCAGGATAACCATGAATCCATCGCCTTTCTTTATGTTTCTTCGGGAACCGGCCCCTATAATCGCCACTATCATCCCAGCGTGACCTCTGAATGGAATCTGATAGCCTGGTGGGAGGTTACCCGGCTAACCTCCTACGGCATGCCTGGAGTCTGGACTCACGCCTTCTGGACCGGGTGGGCTCCAAATTATTGGGGTGCTATTGCCGGCAATCATCATGGAATTATTCGCTTCTACGAGACGTTCGGCAATTCCATCGGCAATACTATGGAAAGAGATTTAGGAGAAGGCAGAGACAGTGTGACTTCAAGGGAATGGTACAGACCCCTTCCACCTTACAAGAAGGTGCTCTGGTCTATGAGGAACAATGTCAACTACCAGCAGACTGCTGACCTGGAAGCTTTCTACTTCGTGGCAGCCAATAAGGAGTATTTCCTGAAAAACTTCTGGAAAAGAGGGTTGAGTTCTTATGAGAAAGGAAAGAATGAGCCACCCTTTGCCTATATCATTCCTTCAGGACAAGAGGACCCTGTGGATGCCGCTAACCTGGTCAATGTCCTTTTAAAACAGCGAGTTGAGGTCCATCAAGCAAAAGCTCCTGTGAAGGTCAAAGAAGGTGAGTTTCCCGCAGGAACCTATGTGATCAGGATGGACCAGCCTTATTGCACACTTGCTCAAAATCTTCTGGAGAGACAGAAGTATCCAGAAGATGCGCCTCGCGCCTATGATGATACAGGATGGACCCTCGGACTCCATATGGATGTAAAGACTGTGGAGATAAAGGATAAGGCTATTTTTGATGTTCCCCTGGTTCCTGTTGCTGAGCCTGTAAAGGTTACAGGAGAAGTCATTGGCGGAAAAGCTGCTGGTGCATATATCATCAATAACACCACCATAAACAACCTGCTCCCTGCTCGATTAAAACTAAAGGATTTTAAAGTCCTGGCTGCGGAGGTTCCCTTTGAGATTAAAAAGAAAAGTTTCAATGCTGGTTCTATGATAATTCCTGTCTCCGGAGCCTCAGCGGAGATTCATCAAGCTGTCCAATCTGTTGCCCGCGACTTCGGACTTGAGGTTGTTAGCTCTAAAAAGGCTCCCGATGTTAAAACTCATGATCTGGATGTTCCCCGTATAGCCATATATCATACCTGGTTTTCTGCCCAAGACGACGGCTGGATTAGGTTTGCTTTTGATGATTTGGGTATTCCCTTTGCCATGATACACAAAGATCATCTCAAAAAAGGCAAACTCAAAGATAAATACGATGTCATTATCTTCAGTAATTGCCGAGGAAGGAAGGGAGCTGACATTGTAAATGGCCTGGACCCTGAGCATCGGGGTTCTTTGGCCTTTGTCAAAACTCAAGAATTCAAACATCTGGGCACTCCAGATTCCTGTGAAGACATCACTGGAGGCATGGGAATCGAAGGAATTAGCAATCTCCAGAAGTTCGTCAATGATGGAGGTCTACTTATCACTCTGCACAATCCTGTTAGAGTAGCTGTAGATTACGGTCTGGTGAGGGGAATTGATATTTACCAGACAAGCTCCAAATTCTATAATCCCGGTTCTCTGCTTCAAGGTGAGGTGGTCAATGAAAAGCATCCAATTACATATGGATATGATAAGGAGATGCCTATCTATCGCAGTCAATCAGGTCCGCTTCTTAGGATTGAAGAAGAAAAAGAAAAGTATGTTGTTCTTCGCTACGCCAAAGAAGGGGAGGTCTGCCTTAGCGGAATAGTGATGAGTCAGGATGAGATAAAAGGGAAAGCTGCAGTAGTCGATGTTCCGGTCGGAAAAGGGCATATCGTCTTATTCACGTTTAATCCTTTCTGGCGTGACTTAAACCATGGAAGCTATATGTTCGTCTTTAATGCCATCCTCAATTACAACGACCTCGATGCGAGCCCAGAAAAGTAAATATTAATGATTAAGATTCAAAGGAGAGATTAGCAATGAAATTTAAGCGTTTTGTATTATCAATCGTGGTTTTTCTGCTAATAATGCTGCCTGTTCGCGCAGATGAGACTGAAGACATCATGAAATCGATCAATGCCGGCGACATCTTTGAGTTGAACAAAATTCTTGCTTCTCCTGCTATGCAGGGCAGGCTTTCAGGCACAGATGGCTACAATAAAGCGGCAAAATGGGCTGCAGCAAAATTCAAAAGATGGGGTTTGAAACCTGTCTACGGCAAAGATTTCCTTCAGCCTTTCGAAGTAAGTTTTAACGAGATGCGCGAGACTCATTTTTCTGTAGTACTGCCTGCCAAAGACAAAAAGGACAAACCTCAGGTGCTGACCATGGAAATCTACAAGGATTTCTGTCCAACCCTTTACAGCGGCTTTGGTCAGGTCGAAGCCGATGTTATTTTTGTTGGTTTCGGGTTAACCGCACCTGAACTTGGCTGGGATGATTACAGAGATATTGATGTTAAGGGAAAGGTGGTGGCCACGCTTAACGGGACTCCCCAGATGAAGGGCAAGGATTTTTCCAGGTATGTGGAACGGCAGGCCAAACTCGATAGCGCAGTCAAACATGAAGCCGCAGGTCTCATATTGATCAACAGGGCAGTTGTCTCAGGTTCTGGTAATTATACGGAAGGCCTGCCCATGGTCATGGTTGGAGATGAGGTTGCCAATTTGTTGTTTAAGCCCAAAGGCTATGACATCCAGAGTGTGAAGGCGCTGCTCCGTGATGGGCATCCGCTTTCCTTCGAAACTGGCGTGAAGGCAATGATCCAGACTATAGGTGCTCATCACGATAAAGCCCTTACCTTTAATGTTGTCGGTATGCTCGAGGGTTCTGATCCTGAACTGCGCCAAGAATACATTATTTTTGGAGGGCACCTTGATCATCTAGGGCCCTGGCCTGTGGTCCATCCAGGAGCAAGCGACAATGCCAGCGGTTCAGCAGTGGTGATGGGACTGGCACATGCTTTTTCCAGGTTAAAGAAACGGCCTAAGCGGTCCATAGTCTTTGCCCTTTTTGCAGCTGAAGAGACGGGTCTCCGCGGAAGCAAATATATGGCTTCGAACCTTCCTGAATTTCCCTCAAAACCTATTTTAATGAGCAACCACGACATGAACGGAGTCGGGACATCCCTTTATGTAGCCGGGGGTGAGACCTATCCCGAATTATACGAAATCATGCTCAAGATCAATGCAAAATATGAGATTAATAACAATATTAGCGCAGGAAAAATTGGCCATGTCGGCGGCAACAGCGATTACGCCCCTTTCCTGGAAAAGGGAATAGCGGCCATTTCCACCTGGGTAAGGGGTGGACAGCGGTACGGAGTCCATACGAAAGAAGACTCGATTTACGTGATCACCCCCAAGATCATGGAAGACATTGTGCGTCTCTATTTTATGGCAGTATACCAATTCGCAAATAAATAATTAAGATTTGTGACTTATCTTAAAACTTGGAGGCAGTTCTCATTTTACCTCCAATTTTTCTTTTTTTGCCTCTTCCTGAAAATCAAAGTTTTTTTTTAAAAATTTTCCGCCATAATTTTACTTAAATTTGCTATTATGAGCCAGTTTTAAAAACAGGCATTGCCTCCCCTAATTTAACAAGTTATTATTGATAATTATTGTAAACCTTTAGAGAGTAATTCTCGTCTAATAGGAGTAAAAGAAAGATAGAGATGGAAAATGAGCAAGTTCTCGTTGATCGCATCTCCAGCGGCGATAACACGGCTTTTCAAGAATTTGTGGAACGTTATAAGAAGAAAATATATTACATTGCTTACGATATTACGGGAGACCATGACGATGCAGAAGATGTCTCCCAAGAGGTGTTTATTAAAGTGTTCCGCTCCCTTAAGACTTTTCGCCGAAATGCGAAAATAAGTTCCTGGCTTTATCAGATCTCGGTCAACGCCAGTATTGATTTGCTTCGTAAAAAATCCTCGAAACCGGAGAAATTAATGGATGACATAGAGAGAGCAGATATTCAGGAGAATCTTCCGGGAAGCTCTACCCATGCCCAAAATCCTGAAAGGAGCGCAGAGGACCTTATAATTCAGAAACATATTTCCGAGGCGCTCCAGAAAGTTTCTCCAAAGGAGCGTTCGGTATTTGTGATGCGCCATTATAACGAACTGAAGATAAGAGAAATTGCAGAAATTTTAAACGTCTCTCCAGGAACAGTAAAAGCTCTTTTTTATCGCGCCACAAGAAAGCTCCGCAAAGAGCTTTCATTTTATCTGGGTAATCCTGGATTGGAGGTTACCAATGAGTGATTGCAAAAAATGTCAGGATTTGTTTTGCGAAGCATTCTATGAAGGACTGGATGCTGAACAAAAGAATTTCCTTGAAACTCACATTGCCGTCTGTGAAAAGTGCGAATCTGAATATGCTGAGATAACTTCCACTCTTAAGGTTATGGAAAAAAGAGCCCGGCCTGAACCTGAGAAGGCCTACTGGAATGGCTACTGGAACAAGCTCGCAAGAAGGATGGAAGAAGAGAAGAGCCTGGCTCCGAAGTCAGAATCATGGTGGCGGGACTTTTTCCGTGCTTTTACTTTTGCCCCTAAATGGGCCCTTCAGACCGCAGCCGCTCTTGTGCTTGTCGTTCTAGGACTTTACCTGGGGAAAATGATCTTTTCTCCTTCTGTCCGAGCAGTTCAACAGGCCCGGCAGCTGCCCGCCGTTACCTCTCAAGTTGAATCAAGCGCAGAGTATATTCAGCGTGCCCAGAATTATATCGAGCGCTCAAAGCTGATACTCCTCGCTTTGATCAATTTTGACCCAGAAACAGAAGATCCGTATGCCTTAAACCTTCCTTATCAACAGCAAGTATCAAGAGAGCTGGTGCGTGAGGCCAGCTTTCTTAAGGAAGGAATTGCTGATCCTGACCAGAGGTGTTTACAGGGTCTCATCACAGATCTTGAAGTGATCCTCCTCCAGATTGCCAACCTTGAGTCAGAAAGCGATTTAGAAGCGATAGAACTCGTTAAAAAAGGAGTGGATAGCCGAGGGATTCTATTGCAAATTCATGTCACAGATTTCCGCCAATCCACAAAAGTAAGAGATAAAACGACGCCGTCCCCAACGGCATCAAATACATTCCGAAATATGTAAAAATGGAGAATAAAATGACTAGAAAAATGTCGCGTATTCCCCTGATAATTTCAATCTTTCTGGTTTCCTTTTGTTTTTTATCTCCTGTGATAAGCGCTGCCAATATGCAGGAGAAGGATGCCATAGCTTACAAGCAGGCTTATAACCTTATCCTCGAAGAGAAATGGGAGGAAGCCAATAAAGCCTTGGCGGAATTCATCCACAATTATTCTCGAAGCGCCTGGGTAGACGGTGCCCGATTCTGGCAGTGTTACGCAAGAGAGAAACTGGGATCTGAACTGGAAGAAGTCTTTAACTGCTACCAGGACTTCATCAAGGCTCACCCCAAAAGCAAATGGGTTGATGATGCTAAAGCCAACCTCATAAGAATCGCCCGTCAACTGGCGAAAAGAGGAATGCCGGAGTATGAGGCCATCATCAAATCAATGGAAAAGAACGCAGATATAGAAATCAAGCTGGCTGCTCTTCATGCCCTGGAGGATATGGGTGATTTACAAGCCGTTGAAGCTCTTTTAGCTCTTTACGACGATACGCCTGACATGAAACTTCGAAGCCGCATTATTAACATTCTCGAGGACATCGGGTGCTCCCTCTCCTGCGCCAAACTGAGAGAAATCGCTCTCAAAGACAAAGACCCTCGCCTTCGCCGCAAAGCGCTCAATTCTATAGGTGATCTGGCTGACAAGGAATCTGTCGAGGTTCTGATGAAAATCGCTCGGACTGACTCTGATCCGCAAATAAAGAAGGCTGCTCTTCATGCTTTAGAAGATGTGGAACATCCGGAGCTTGTCCCTTTTCTCACCGAGACTGCCATAACTGAAAAGGATGCTTCCCTTGCCAAAGCAGCCGTATATGCTCTAGAAGATATAGATAGTAAGGAAGCGATTCGTGCTTTAAAGAAAGTAATGAAGGAAGCCAAATCATTTGAAGTGCGAAAAGCCGCCCTCCTTGAATTAGAAGATACGGAAGATCCAGAGGCAATTCCCATGCTGAAAGAAGTCGCTTTACATGATAGTGATCTTGAGCTCCGTCGGCAAGCTATTAACGCTTTAGGAGACATCGAAAGTAAGGAATCCCTCGAGGCGCTAAGAGAGGTCCTTCGCGATGCCCAAGAAGCCAGTCTTATAAAAGCAGCAATTAATGCAGTTGAGGATTATGAAGGCAAGGAAGCAGCAGAAATTCTTTATGAAACAGCTCTCAAAGTGTCAGATGAAGACTTGGCAAAGGCGGCAGTTGATGCTCTTGAAGACGTGCTTGAAGAAGATGACCCTGGAATGTTTCTCGATATCTATAGAAGGTCAAAATTTCCCTCAGTCCGCAAAGCGGCTTTGAATGCCATCGAAGATATGGCAGAAGCCGCATCTGTACCAATTCTCGGACAAATCTTGAAGGAAGAGAAAGCCCCCGAGTTGCGGCGGATAATCGTTCGTGTTCTAGGCGAGATAGAAAGCGATGATGCGGTTCCGATTCTCCTTAAGGTTGCCCTGGAGGACAAAGATTATAAAGTGCGCGCCGAAGCCGTTTCAGCCCTTGTAGAAATAGATAGCCCAAAATCCCGGGCTGCATTGGTAGAAATCCTTAAGAAAAAAGACAACGTATAAAGCAAGAAAAGCCGTTTCTTCTATTACTTCTTGTAGGGGCTTGATTCATCAAACGCGTTACTCGACTAGAACACATATAAAGAACTAACGGATTTATAGAAATAGTTTTCCTAAAGTAAACAACCCAAGTATCAGAGTGGCTATGGCTACGATCAATTTTAAGTGAACACCTTTGAATTTTTTAACAGTGTAAGCTGCGATAGGAACGGAAAGAATGGCTCCCACAACTAAAGAGGGAGCAAGACCCCATTCAATGGTATGATTTGTGAAGATAATATAAGTTATAACGCCAACAAAACAGGTCAACCCCTCAGCAAGAGATGTGATACCTATTGCATTTTTAGACTTTACCCGGGCTAGAATTTGACCGCTAGTTACTATGGGACTAGCTCAAAAATCAATACAGAAAATTCTGGCTGTTGAAGATAAATAATAAACTTAAAGCAGAATTTGTTAAGAGGGAGGAAGCTTAGAAATACCCCAGGTTTTTAAGCCTTTGTCGGATGGCTTCTATTTCCTCAGCAGAGAGCTCTTTCTTGTCCATGCCTTTTGTCGATATGAGGTCCCGCAGTACATAGACGACAAATTCATTGACGCTGCTGAATCCGCTTCCCTCGATGACTGTCCTGATCTTGTCATAAAGGGGACGGGGAATTTTCAATGTGACCTTATCTCTTTCCATTTGTTTAATTCTAAATATGATATTCTCTAAAGTCAAATTTTAGCGCATGTTATATTTCATACTGACTTGGCGGTAATTGCTTTATAATGTATTGCCCATGAGATAGGGGCTAATCCAACTTAAGGGTGCCCTATCCTTACTATATAAAAAATTTTGCGGAGCTGCACATGCTAAAAGAGGATAAAGACAAAGCTGAAGAAGTTTAAAGAAGTTAAATCCAGGTATGAAAATAGAATAAAGCAGATAAAGAAAGCTCAAGAAGAAGAAATCGTAAAAGAAATAAACAAAAAGATCTTTTCAAAGATAGATTTTGAGAAGGAAGGATAATAGCCTCCAAAATCGTATTTATACGTATTTATATATTTATTTAAAGTACGGTTTAATAAATCAAACCCACGTATT
>CAYUXD010000052.1:0-10822 GCA_964448655.1 uncultured Eubacteriales bacterium | reverse complement strand
GGGATAGAGGCTCTCCAAGAAGCAGGAATTGGGGATCTTGGCATAGTCGTCGGCGACACTAAAGACGAGATTAAGGAAGCAGCGGGGGATGGGAGCCGCTGGGGGATTCGCATTTCTTATATTGAGCAGGAGGCTCCCCTGGGGTTGGCGCATGCCGTCAAGATTTCTGAAGGTTTCCTGGGAGAAGAGCCTTTTGTTATGTATCTGGGTGACAATATTCTTAAAAGCGGAATTAAATCTCTAGTTGAGGAGTTTAAGAGGAAGAAGCCAAATTCATTGATCCTTCTGACAGAAGTTCCAGATCCCAGGTTATTCGGAGTTGCTGAGCTTAAAAATGGAAAGGTAGTGAGGCTTGTTGAAAAACCAAAGAAACCCATGAGTAATTTGGCACTAGTGGGAGTCTACATGTTCGATTTTCATGTTTTTGAAGCTGTAAATGCCATAAAACCTTCGTGGAGAAACGAGCTTGAGATTACGGATGCTATTCAGTATCTTGTCGACAAGGGCTATGACGTCCATCCCCATCTTGTCAGTGGCTGGTGGAAGGATACAGGCAAGATCGAGGATATCCTCGAAGCTAATCGCCTGATTCTGGAATCTATTGTGGGCAGGATTCAGGGTAAAGTTGATGAGGCATCGAGGATAAATGGGCAGGTTATTATTGAGGAGGGTGTTGTTGTCCAGAACAGTGTTATAAGAGGGCCAGCTATAATCGGGGCTGAGACAAAGATTATCGATTCATATATCGGTCCCTTTACCGCTATCCAGGATAGGTGCAGGATTATTCAGACCGAGATTGAACACAGCATTGTCCTGGAAGGAAGCGAGATACGGGATGTTGGGAGCAGGATCGACGAGAGCTTGATCGGGCGGGAAGTGAAAATATACAAGTGTCCCCCAAAGCCCTCAGCCTACCGCCTTATAGTCGGCGACAAAAGCGAAATCGGTATAAAGTGAATATTGAAGGAAAAACGGGGAAAGTGCCCGTTTTTTCTTGCTATCGTTACTTATAGAATGGACAGTCCCTTTTTGTTGCTAAAAAAAAAGGAAGTTAAGGAAAGATAAATGATTGAAGATGTTAAAACGAAAAACTTAAAGGTTATTCCTGACGAGAGGGGAAGGCTCATGGAGATTCTCCGTCAGGATGACAGCCTCTTTTTAAAGTTTGGCCAAGTTTACATGACCACAACCTATCCTGAGGTGGTTAAGGCCTGGCACAAGCATGAAAAACAGGCAGATAATGTTGCTTGTATTCAGGGCATGATTAAGCTTGTTTTATACGATCCTCGAGAGAACTCTTCAACATATAAGGAAGTAAACCAATTCTTGATCGGTATCCATAATCCCATGCTTGTCCAGATTCCTGCTGGAGTCTACCATGGCTGGATGTGTGTAAGCCAGGAAGAGGCAATTATCGTCAACATTCCGACAGAATCCTATGATTACGAACATCCTGATGAAAAGCGCTTAGACCCTCATGATAACGATATCCCCTATGACTGGAGAAGAAAGGACGGGTGAAAAAGATTAGAAAAATGGGGGCTGTCCCCATTTTTCATGATAATGATGTCCCCTATGATTGGAGAAGAAAGGATGGCTGAAGAGCGCCGCATCGAAGATCAGACTTTACTCGTTACAGGTGGGGCTGGTTTTATCGGCAGCAATTTCATTCATTATATGCTGGATCATTATCCACGCTGTAAGATCATCAACCTGGATAAGCTCACTTATGCCGGGAACCTGGATAACCTGAAGGATGTGGAGAAAGACCCTCGGTATGAATTTATCCATGGAGATATTCGGGACCGGGAGCTTGTCCGGAATATTTTTAAGAGAGTCCAGGGCGTTGTGCATTTTGCTGCTGAAACCCATGTGGACCGTTCCATCCTGGATGCAGGGGAGTTTGTGCTGACAGATGTTTATGGAACATTTGTTCTGTTAGATGCTTTAAAAAATTCAGACATCAAATTTTTCATTCATGTTTCCACCGATGAGGTTTACGGCAGTAAGGAGGAAGGATACTTTAAGGAAGATGATCCGTTGTGTCCCTCTTCGCCTTATGCTGCAAGCAAAGCAGGTGCAGATCGCCTGGCTTATTCTTATTGGGTGACTTACGGGCTTCCGATCATCATACTCCGGCCGAGCAACAACTTCGGGCCGTACCAGTATCCTGAAAAATTCATCCCCCTTTTTGTGACCAATGCTCTGGAGGGAAAGAATCTGCCTCTTTACGGGAAAGGGGCAAATGTGCGCGACTGGCTATATGTAGAGGACAACTGCCGGGCAATAGAGCTTGTGATGCGCAGAGGAAAGGTTGGGGAAGCTTATAATATTGGTGCTAATAACGAAGTTCAGAATATCACTATAGCTGAAAGAATCGTTGATTCGTTGGGGAAACCCAAGAACTTGATCAAATTTGTTCCTGACCGCTTGGGCCACGATAAGAGGTACGCTGTAGACTGTCAGAAAATTCATGCTTTGGGATGGAAGCCGGAGGAAAATTTCGATGAAGCGCTGGCTTCAACTGTCCGCTGGTATCAAGAGAATATCGACTGGTGGCAAAAAATAAAAGAAAAAAGCAAAGACTTTAAATCCTTCTATGATGAATACTACCGCAACCGAAAGTAACAATGGGGGGACAAAAAAATGGGGCCAGGCCCCAATTTCATGGGAAATAATCTTTAGTGAAAGATAAAGTGCGGACAATCCTCCATTCTACATATTAGTTTTTTAATAAGGGAAATCATCGATCTTCATGGAGAGACTAAATGACTGAGAAAGCCATACGTTTAAGTGGAGAGGCGCACACAAGAACAATTGTCAAAGCAATAAGCTGGCGAGCATTAGCAACCCTGACAACTATGACAATTGTCTTTTTATTTACGAGAAGGATTATGCTTTCTTTAGGAGTTGGTCTAGCCGAGATCATAGCCAAGATAACATTTTATTATTTTCATGAAAGAGTCTGGGATAAAATATCCTGGGGAAAGAGTAAACACCCATTATCAAAGCTCGCTGTGAAGCGCGAATTAGAACCAAAAGATATGGAGATTATAAGAAATAAGCTTAGGGAATTAGGATATATGGATTAGTAATTTATTATAGCTCGACTAAAAGAATTTTAGTTCGAGCTGGCTCTCTTGGATAAGTTTCCTCTCTTTTTCGATCTCTTTGAGGATCTCGGGAGTCACATCGCCCGTGGGATAAACTCCGTCAAAACAGGCTCCACAGAAGTTCTTGAGATTCTTGTTTCCGAGGCCGACCGCTTTTTTTAGCGATTCCAGAGTCTGGTAAATGACCTTGTCCGCACCTATTCTTTTAGCTATCTGGTCAAGGTTTGCGTCCCGTGCCACAAACTCGGTTTTGGTCTGCATGTCAATACCATAGACGCAGGGGAATCTCAAAGGAGGGGAATAGGCAGCAAAATAGACTTTCTTCGCACCGCATTCACGGACCAGATCAATAATCGCGCGGGAGGTATTCCCCCTGACTATGCTGTCGTCCACAAGAAGGACATTCTTTTCTTTAAATTCAGAGGGGATAGGGTTTAATTTCTGTCGGACAGATGCTTTCCGTTTGTGGTCAGCGGGCATGATAAAAGTTCGGCCGATGTAGCGATTTTTCACCAATGCTTCTCTGTATTTCAAATTGAGTTTTCTGGCGATCTCGATGGCTGCATCCCGCGCTGAATCAGGCACGGGCACTACAATATCTATGTTGAGGTCGTGCTTTTTTATCTCATCTGCCAGGAAGCGACCCAGGTTGACCCGGCAGTCGTAGACATTGACATTGTCGATAAAAGAATCGGGCCGGGCAAAATAAACCCATTCGAAAAGGCAAGGAGAATGGGCGCAGCTGGTAAGCTTCCTGGCGTGAAGTCGGCGCTTTTTATCGATAAAAATAGCCTGGCCGGCCTCCACGTTTTCAATCTCAGCGAAATTCATGATGTTCAGGCTCACGCTTTCAGAGGCGATGGCATAAGAAGGGAGAAGCCCGTCATGACGCCTTCCGTAAAGAAGGGGTTTGATTCCATAAGGATCTCTAAAAGCGACCATGCCCTGTTCAGCGATATAAGCCACGACAGAGTAACCGCCCTTGACTCTCTTAAACACTTCTTCCACAGCCTTGAAGACATGCTGGGGTTTTAGCGCTTTTGTCTTCTGTTCAGCCAATTCCTGAGCAAAGATATTCAGGATAACCTCCACATCATTATCGGAGTTTAAGAGGCGGTGGTATTTTTCAAACAGGATTTTTTTGAGTTCGGCGTAATTTATGACATTTCCGTTGTGGGCCATGATTATCCCAAAGGGAGAATTAACAAGAAAGGGTTGGGCATCTTCTCCTCTTACACCGCCGATTGTTGGGTAGCGGGTGTGGCCGACGCCGATGTTGCCTCTTAGGCGCTGCACATTTTCTGGAGTAAAGATGTCCCTGACCAGACCATTACCTTTTTTGATGTGGAAGCGGTTGCTGTAGGTGATGATTCCGGCTGAATCCTGGCCTCGGTGCTGGAGCGCCAATAAGCCTTGATAGATGTCTCTTACGACATCATCATTACCATAAATTCCGACTACACCACACATTCTTATTTAAGTTATAATTATAATAATTTTTTTCCTTATAAGCAAAAAATATACGAATTATAAGGTGGGCTTGATGAATCAAGCCCCTACAATAAAAAAAGGGAATAAAAAAAGGGGACAGGCTACTTTTTAAGGAAAAAAAGGCGACAATCTTTTCCTGGAAATCAGGGTTTGATGAATCGAGCCCACATTTTTTACAAAAAAACAGGTGGGTTTGATAAATCAAACCCCAACATGAAATATGCAAGGGATAAAGGAAAAAAGTAGCCTGTCCCCTTTATTTGGCCAGGGAGGAAAGGAGTTCCTCTGAAGTCAGAGCTGCCGTTCCTATTTTGCCCACAACTATTCCTGCCGCAGCGTTGGCAAGGATAGCAGCCTCCTGGATCGATCCCCCTGAGAGAAGGGCAAGGGCGGCTGTGGCAATCACGGTGTCCCCTGCTCCTGTAACATCATAGACCTCCTTGGCAACAGCGGGGATATGCAGCGGCTTTTCCCCTTTCTCAAACACCGTCATGCCCTTCTCTCCTCTTTTGAGAATGAGGTAGAGCGCTGAAATTTGAGAAAGTATTTTTTGACCTGCCCTTTCCACCTCAGAGTCAGTCCAGCACTCGTGCTGGACAATTTTTTCTGCCTCAAAGTGGTTGGGAGAGATGAGTGTGACAGGAGAAAAAAGAAAAAAATTCTCAAACTTGGGATCAACAATGACGGGAATTCTTCTTTCCTGGGCAAAGGAAAGCACTTTGTTCACCAGTGATTTGGTAAGGGTTCCTTTGTTATAATCGGAGATGAGGATACCCTCGTATTTTTCTTCCTGAATAAAGTTGAACATTTGATCTTCAATCATGGAAGAGATCGCTGTCTTTTTCTCCAAATCTACTCTAACTACCTGCTGCTGGTGAGCGATGATCCGCGTTTTTACAATGGTGGGGCGGTTATCGTCGGTGAAAATACCACGGTCGTCAGGAACATTTTCTTTGATCCACTGTCCTTCTGAATCGTTGCCGACAACACCTACCAGGAGTGGGAAAGCCCCCAGGCTTTCCAGGTTATGGCTGGTATTTCCCGCCCCGCCCAGGCAGGAAGTATCCTTCTTGACCTCAACGACGGGAACAGGCGCCTCCGGGGAGATACGGATGACATCGCCCCAGATGTATTTGTCAAGCATGAGGTCCCCTAAGACAAGGACTCTCTTATCCTTGAAATTTTTAATAATTTGACGCACCTTTTTAGATTCTATATTTATCATTTTTCATCCTCTCTTAAAAAAATAGGATTAGAAACGATCCAGGGTATATTCTTACCCAATGGAGACCTCTCGGTGAGATAGACCTCCACCCGGTAAGTTCCTGGATGTGCGGCTTCATAAGAAACGCTCCCTTCAGTGGAGCGATATATCGTTTTACCGTTATGAACAAGATGAATCTCTTTGGCAAAAGGAAAGGGAGCTTCGATGTGAAGGGTTACTGGAGAGTCGAGCAAAACTGTGCTGCCCATGGGTGTCGTTTTTCCCTCTTCTTCTCCACTGAACCTGAACCCATAAGCGTGAGCAGCCGCATGGATAGAGTTATAAAATCTCCCTTTTCTTAATGCCTCATAGACCTGATGCTGGGCTTTGTCAAAATCCTCTGAAAGGGGAGTATGGAGTAGAAGATGGAGGCGGAGGAGGTTAAGGCCAGGGCGGTAGAGGAGATGGGCATCCAGGCTAAAATAGCCGTAGATCGGGTGCAAGTTATTGAGTTCGTCCCATTTTCTCAGATTCCGATAAGGACTGTCGAGCATTTTTAAAAACGTATACTCAGGCTTTACCAGAAGCGCAGGAAGCGAAGGAAATGAGGCAAGGATATTTCCTCTTAGCTGGGAATCTACGTTTATGATTTCAATCCCTGAATATTCGATAAATTTGCCCCACGACCAGCGGACTTTTGAGTAAGGATGGGCGATGATCGAAAATCCTCCTCCTGCTTTTATCTCGTAGAAAGCATCTTCGGTATTCTGAGAAAAGTTGCGGGAGGGGAGTTCGAAGTCTAAAGCAACGAGGTGGCCCCGGCTTACTGAAAGCTCAGACCCTGCAAGAACGAGAACTCCTTCTTTCCAACCCTGGCTTGAATAAGACTTATAGTTGGGGCTACCGTGATCAGTAATGATAATAAAATCGATCTCAGCCTGAGAAGCAAGTTTTGCGATTTCATCCAGGCTTTTCCTTCCGTCTGAGAAGGTAGTGTGCATGTGATAGACACCTTCTATTTCCAGAGGAGAGGATTTTGGTACTGGATCCTTGTATGTTTTAAAACTCAGAAGATTGAAGCTCAGCCAGATTATGTAGAGCAGGAAAAGAGCCAGGATGGAAAGCAGAATTTTTTTCTTTCTTAACTTCAATTTATACTTACTCCTTTTTCCTGGATTCGAGCTAGGGAGAAGGGGATGGTTATCATGTAGAGAAAAAGGGCTGTGATTTCAGAGTCAGCGAAATTGTATTCAAAGAGGCCTGCGATTGAAAGAGCTAAGAGCGCGGCAAGTGCGGCTACGGTGAAGGGGTAGAGTGTGGGATCTTTGTTCTTGAGAAGTTTCAGGAGAGAGATAAAAATCCAGACCATGAAAGTGAGCCAGGCGAGAAGGGTTGGAATTCCTCGTTCGGCTCCGATCTGGAGGATGTTGTTGTGGAGATGAACATTATTTTTAGCTTCCTCGGAGAGTCCGTATTTAGGGTTTTGAAAAACTATTTCCACAGTGTTAGTTCCCGTTCCGAAGAGAGGGAAGTCCTTGATGATTTTTATCCCCGCCCTCACATATTCAATCCTTGGCTTGTTTAATGGGTGCTTCAAGCTGAAGCTGCTTAGAGCTCTCTTTTTTATGGGCTGCGGGCTTGCAAGATAAAAAAGACCGACTGCGAGCGGCACAATAATCAAGGCTTTAGGCTTATACAGGAACAAGATGAGAGACGCAGCGATGACAAGTCCTACCCAGGCACTTCTGGTTTGAGTGAGGATAAGCGCAATAAGCGACAGAAGAAATCCGAGCCCCCACAGATATCTTATTCTCTCCCTGGATAAGAGAAGCATGCTTAAGGCCATGCAGCTAAAAAGAAGGAGGAGTCCGCCCTGGGTCATCACCTGCCCCATGAATCCTGGTATCCTCTCCCCGGGAAAAGCTTTGAAAAAAAAGTAAAAGAGAGAATAAAGGCAGCTCAGATAGGCTGAGGCCAGAAGAGCCAGGTTGGCTTTTTTAAGTACCTTTTCCTCCGAGAAGCCAATGTAGACTATAGGGATAATCAGAAAGAGAAGGAGCTCTCTACTGTCTTTTAAGCTCATCTCTGGATTGACAGACAGGAAGGATGAAACAAGTGATAAGGCGGCGTAGACTAATAACGGCCAGAAAAAAGATGGGAAGGCGAACTTTTGTTTTTCCCGGATGAGCACGATGATCCAGAAGATGAGAGAAAAGGTGAGGAATATCTGGCTCAGGCTTATTGACACCATAGAGAATAGTAGATAGAGAGCAATGAATAAGGGAAGGAGAGAAATCCAGAGGCTCTTTCCTTTGCTAAAATCAAAAAATTTCATTTTTTGAAATTAATGGGGCCAATTATTTGAAATTAATGGGGCCAGGCCCCATTTTTTCAACAGAAAATATATTATGCCGTAAAGTAAGATAATTACAATAATTAAATTAGCGACTATATTGGATTTTGCATTATATCATAAGATAAAAATAAATTAATGGGGCCAGGCCCCATTTTCCAGGTTCTTTTTAAATAAAACGAAGGCAGGCCTGGAAGACTTCTTCGGGTTCGATGCTCCTCAGACACCTGAAGTCTTCGTGTATGCAGCGTCTCTGCTTACAAGGCCGGCAGTCAAGCTCTTTTTCAACCACAAAGGCTTTGGCCTGCCACGGAGCGTTAAAGGCCGGAAGATTGGGTCCAAAGAGAGCGACAATGGGTGTTGAGGTTGAAGCGGCGATGTGCATCGGGCCGCTATCAGGGCCTACAAAAAGGGAAGAATGAGAGATAAGCTCTTTGGCTTCCCTTAAGTTCAGTCTGCCGACCAGAGAGAGAGGAGAGGCCGTGCTTTTCTTCAGGATTTCTTCCTCAGCTTTTTGGTCTTCACTGGTTCCTATAAGGACAATTTTGACATCAGGTCGCTGAGCAAGAAGGTTTATAAGCTGCACTAAATTGTCCACACCCCAGTTGCGAAATGCGTTTCCCGCACTGATGTGGATGGCGATAATTTTGCTCCCTCCGAGCGAGTTTTCTTCAATGAATTTCCTTACTTTTTCAGCCTCAGTTTGTTGTGCCTGAGGAAGATAGAGAGGAGGAAGAGATTTGACATCGACTCCCAGAGCTTTTACAAGATTGATGTGGTTTTCGACGCTGTGGAAATGTCCTTCTTTAGGGCTGCGGGGGAGCTTGATGTCGTAGATAAAATTTTTGTATTTTATCTCGTAACCTACTTTTAATTTCGCTTTGGAAAACAGGGTGATGAGAGATGCTCTCGGTCCTCCATGAAAATCAAGGACAACATCGTATTTATCTTTTCTAATCAGTCGGATAAGTTTGAGAAAATCTCTTAGGCTGTGTTTTTTCTCAAGGACAATAACTTTGTCCAGGTTTGGATTTCCTTCAACGAGCTCCTCGTAGGGTCTCTCAATGATGTAAGAAATAGAAGCCGCTGGAAAGCCCTCTCTCAGGGCAGAAATGGCAGGGGTAGTCAGGATGACATCGCCGATACGTCTCAGTCTGATCAGAAGGATTTTTTTTATCTGGGAAGGATCAATCCTTTGTCGGCCTTTCTGAATCAATTGTTGCCTCATCGATGAGCATAACCGGGATGTCGTCTTTTATGGGATAGACGCGGTGGCACTTCACGCATTTAAGGCCTTTTTCATCTGCTGTAAGCTTCACATCTTCTTTGCATACAGGACAAGCCAGAATTTCAAGAAGCTGAGGATCTAAAGCCATTATATCTCTCCTTCGTGCTATCTTATACTATAATCCTTTTTCGCGTCAAATAAGAAAAAGCGGGAAAATGTGGAGATCGTTGTAATTGCTCAATAATTCGGCGGCGCCTTTAAAGAACGAATTTTTCCTTTTTTATTAATATTTTTCAAGTAACCATCGCCAAAGAGGAACTATTGATATTGCTTTATCCTTAAATTCCTCTTTTCCTTCTTTTTCAGAAGTAATCACCAGCAAATTATTGCACTCTAATTCATTACTTGCCTTTCTAAGAGAGTTAAATTGGCGTAATTTTGTATCGTAATTTTCTATATTAAAACAGACTTGAATTAATTGGGTAACTTTTAATCTCTTTTTTAGTACAAAATCAACTTCCTTTCCTGAATAATCCTGCCAATAATAAATTTCCAAATCAGGTATATATGAGCTTCTTCTCCTCAGTTCCACTGCAACTAGATTTTCGTAAAGCCTGCCAATGTCTTTAGTGCTCCTTGAGGGAAAGGCGTTTATTAGTCCTGTATCTATTGCATAAACTTTTCTGGGGGAGGAAACTCTCTCTTTAAGTTTAAAAGAAAATTTTTCGATGAAGAAAATCAAGTAGCTTTCTTCGATAAAAGAGAAATAATTCTGGGCGGTATGCACGCTTTTTAGGCCAAAAATGTTTTTTAATTTATTGAAAGTAATCCGGCAGGAGAAGTTAGAAATTAAATAATTAGAAAACTCTTTTATGGTGTTTATATATCTTATTTTATACCTTAATATTATATCCTTAGTTAAAATCGCTGAATAAAGAGAAAATAAGTATTTTTTAGGTGAAGGCTCCTTTAGACTTTCAGGGAAACCACCCATTTCAATATACTTTTCCAGTTCTTTTCTGATTAAGGCAATTTCTTTAGTAGTGAAATGCTTTTTTTGATATTCTGTATCATAAAATTCCAAAAATTCTCTAAAAGAAAAAGGGAAAAGTTCTAAAGAGAAATGTCTCCCCGTAAGATGGGATGCTAACTCTTTGCTTAGAAGTTTTGCATTGCTTCCGGTTACAATTAAATTAAATCCTAATCTTTTTAAACGGTTAACAAATAATTCCCAACTCTCGATATTTTGAACTTCATCAAGAAAAATAAATTTTGGCTCTTTGTATATCTCGTAGAATACCTCGAGAACAGAATTTAAATCTTCTTTTTTAAGAGTGGCTAATCGTTCGTCATCGAAATTGACGTAGGCGAAGTCTCTTTTCTGGAGTAATTGATAGCAGAATATTGATTTTCCCGCTCTCCTCGGGCCAGTA
>CAYUXD010000051.1:0-10881 GCA_964448655.1 uncultured Eubacteriales bacterium | reverse complement strand
GGAAATCGCAAGTGTTGAGGATTCCTGGGAAAAAATCAGAAGGATTGTCCGGATTGACGGACAACCTGGAATTCGTTTATCTATCAATAAGCAATCGGGAAAGAACACTGTTGATATAGCCAAAAAAGTCTTTAGCGAGCTTGATAGAATTCAACAGGATATCCCCCAAATCCATTTGACCCCAATCATAGATACTTCAAAATACATTCAGAACTCGATCAAAAGTGTCGGCTCAGCGGCTATTTATGGCGGAATATTAGCCGTACTGGTGTTGCTTTTATTCCTGCGCAACTTTCGCAGCACGATCATTATCGCTGCCGCTATACCGATTTCTATCATTGCTACCTTTACGCTTATATATTTCGGTGGATTTACACTGAACATCATGACTCTGGGTGGCCTTGCCCTTGGCATAGGCATGCTGGTCGATAACGCAATTGTCGTCTTGGAGAACACTTATCGCCTCCAGGAGGCAGGGGATTCTCCGCTAAAAGCAGCAATTAACGGCAGCGCAGAAGTTACATCTGCCATCATTGCCAGCACTCTCACTACCCTGGCAGTATTTCTGCCGATGGTTTTTGTCCGAGGCATGGCAGGCATCATGTTCAAGCAGCTTTCCTATGTAGTGAGTTTTTCACTCCTTTGTTCGCTGGTTATTGCCCTTACTCTTGTCCCCATGCTTTCGAATAAAATTCTGCGGACAACAAAGATTCAGACATCAACAAGCAAGACATTAAAACACAAAATTTGGATAACCAGCAGACAGTTCTTTATACGAATGGAGAACAGTTACAAAAATCTGCTCCATTATGCCTTGGGTCACCGTGGACTTGTCCTGGGGATAGCGGCTTTACTTCTCATCGGAAGTCTGCCTCTCATCCGGTTTGTTGGAAGTGAGTTTATGCCTTCCGCGGACGAAGGGGAAGTTCGAGTCAGCGGTGAAATGAGTGTGGGAACTCGAGTCGAAGTTATGGACGAAAAGTTTAGAATTATCGCTGCTATCGTAAAGAAAGAAACTCCCGAAATCAATAGCATGGTGGAGAGTATCGGGGGATCAAGCTGGCGAGCAGGCGCTTACAGAGGAAACATCAGAATTTCTCTCAAGCCTGAATCCGAGCGATCGAGGTCGAGTGAAGATATCGCTGACGCACTTCGCCGCAAGCTTATCAATATTCCAGGAATCTTAATTCAAACGCGGCCCGGACAAGGACTCTTTCTTATGCGTATGGGAACGAGTGAAGGAGACAGGATGCAAGTCGAGATCCGAGGCTATGAGCTTGAAACTGCCAATCTTCTTGCTGGACAGGTGAAAACTGTTATTGAAAATGTGGAAGGTGTAACTGATGCCCGGTTAAGCCGGGAAACCGGCACTCCGGAGGAGCTTATCATCATTGACAGGCAGAAGGCGGCGGACATGAGGCTTACAGTCTCTCAAATTGCCAATACGCTTCAAACAATACTATCTGGGACTCGTGCCAGCAACTATCGTGAGGGCGGAAGAGAATACTGGATTCGGGTCAAAGTCAAGGATTCAGAACATATGACTCTCGATAATATCCTGGACCTGACTCTAACCAATACAGAGGGACAGCCGGTTGTTTTGCGGAACGTTGTGGATGTTCGGCCTCGAGAAGGCCCGGTCCGCATCGAACGCAAAGATCAAGAACGCATTATCACAGTCTCTGCTGACATCAGCGGACGGGACATGGGATCTGTTCTTGCTGATGCCCGCGAGCGCCTTAGATCTATTCCAATACCAAGGGATTTCAGCATAATCTTTGCCGGCGATTACGAAGAGCAGCAAAAGGCCTTCCATGAGCTTCTGCTGAGCCTCACCTTGGCTCTGCTGCTGGTTTACATGATAATGGCATCCCTGTATGAATCGATTGTAGATCCGTTCGTTGTGATGTTCTCGGTACCTTTAGCTGCAATCGGTGTAATCTTGATATTATTTTTGACCAGAACAACTTTCAACATCCAGTCATACATAGGATGCATCATGCTGGGAGGGATAGTGGTCAACAATGCCATCTTGCTTGTGGACCATACCAATCTCCTCAGACGGCGTGATGGAATGCCCATGCAGGAAGCTATCGAAGAGGCCGGCCGGCGGCGCCTGCGGCCGATCTTGATGACAGCCATGACAACAATCATGGCACTTCTCCCCTTGGCACTGGGCCTTAGTGCCGGGGGATCTGCGCAAGCACCTTTGGCCAGGGCCGTAATCGGAGGATTGATAAGCTCGACACTAATTACTCTGGTAATCGTGCCGGTCGTTTATTCTATCTTCGAAGGAAAGCTGAGGAAAAAGAAAGCCTGAAAAGGAAGATCTTAGAACGCTGTCTTTAATTGTAAAAAGAAAACAACTTTGAAATTAAGACCTCATGCTATATACTTCGTTCAAGCATGAAAACCGGGGCAAAATTCTCCCTGCCTATTATAATTATTCCGAGCATCCTTTATGTTTTTACCCTTTTTTCTTTTTCCCGGGAAAACCAAGAGAATTACAAAATAAACCTTCCGAAATTTCATTCTCCACCAAAGATTGACGGAAAGCTTGAAAACCCTCTCTGGCAAAAAGCGGCAATCATCGACACCTTCACTCAATTCGAACCGCAAGAAGGGGCCAGCCCCTCTGAAAATACTGTGGCTTACATGGGATATGATAAAAAAAATCTTTACATTGCGGTCCGCTGTTTTGATTCCAATCCAGAAGCCATCAGAGCCTGTCTAACGAAAAGAGACAAGGTTGAAGGAGACGACGAGGTTACTATTTACCTCGACACCTTCAATGATAAAAAAAGAGCTTTTGTCTTCCAGGTTAATCCCTGCGGGATACAAAGCGATGGAATTTATACGGAAACACGGAGAAGAGGCCGCGGGAGAGGATTTTTCGGATTCGATAGAAACTGGGATACTTTTTTTCTTTCAGACGCCCATATAGACGACTCCGGCTACACCATTGAACTGGCCATTCCTTTTAAAAGCTTAAGGTTCCCCAACACCCAACCTCAGACTTGGGGTCTTCAGGTAGTAAGAACCATAAAAAGAAAAAACGAGGAAATTTATTGGCGACCCCGATCCCGCGATATAAACGGTTTTCTGGTACAATCTGGAACTTTAGAGATAGGCGGAGCTATTGACAAGGGGAAGAACTTTGAATTCATGCCCGTACTGACAGGTCTGAAACAATCCGATGAAAAATTTGAACCTGAAGCAAGTTTAAACCTCAAATATGGTATTACTTCTGATTTGATTGCAGACATCACTTATAATCCTGATTTCAGCCAGGTCGAAGCTGATATGCCCCAGGTCGAAGTTAATCAACGCTATGACGTTTATTACCCGGAAACGAGGCCTTTCTTCTTGGAAGGAAAAGACTTCTATGACACGCCACTCGAATTGGTCTACACTCGAAAAATTGTCGCCCCTCAATGGGGAGTTAAGCTTACAGGTAAAACGGGCAAAACGACCCTGGCCTTTTTAAGCGCCTTTGATACAAATCCCCCTGATATCAAGATTGGAGAGGAGGAAGAAGAGGAGGAGGAAGAAGAAGAGTATAATCCCTATAATGCCCTGATAAATGTTTTCCGCATTAAAAGAGACCTTTACTCAGAATCTCACATCGGGTTTATCATGACTGATAAAGAAATGGGGCTTTCAGGGGATTCCCTTACGGACAACTATAACAGGGTTTTAGGGATAGACGGCCATTTCAAATTCCAAAATTATTACAGATTCTCTTTTCAATTCTTAAGCTCCTTAAGTAAAGCAGAGAATGAAAAAACCGATTTTGTCCCGGCCATGAACTTCAGCTTCAGCAGGATGGCCCGTCATCTAACGTTCTCAGCCAGTTGGACAAGCATCCACCCTGATTTTGAAGCATCATCAGGCTTCTTCCGCCGCAAAGATATTCATTCTCTGAACACACGTGTAAGCTATGCGTTCCTCCCTCAAAATGATTTAATCATATCTATCCGTCCCTCTTTCGAATATCGAAGAATTTATGATTTTGACAACACTCTCACAGATGAAGAATTCCAATTCACCGGGTTTATAAACGGCTGGAGGCAGTCTTATCTCTGGGCCACCGTTTCCTCAGAACTGGAAAGGTATGAAGGAATAAACTTTCGCAAAAAAAACTTTCGAGCCAATTTTAGCTCAGAGCCATTTTCCTGGCTGAGCGGCCGTCTCTCCTATTCTTTTGGAGATGAAATCAAATACGAAGACAATCCTTACTTAGGCTATAAAACCTCCCTTGGTCTCACGATCACCTTGAAACCTTTAACCAATCTTCGCTTATTTTATGATTTGAAGAGTGATGATTTCTACAGAGTAAAGGGTGGAGAGAAAGATTACGAGATCAACATCATCAGCCAGCGCATCAATTATCAGATCTCCCGTCCTTTATCCTTGCGGCTTATCACAGACTACAACGACTACGACGGGGAACTCTACACCAGCATCCTTCTAGGTTATGAGTTAAGGCCCGGCACAGTCTTTTATTTCGGGATAGATGACAACCAGCAAAGAGGCGAATCAGGAATTCTCAGAAGAGAGGGCCGCTATTATTTCATCAAATTTTCTTACTGGTGGCGGACCTAAAAACAGGGAAGAAATTTCTCCTTGCACTAATCTCCAATTTCTATAGATCATAAAGTCTCCTGCATTGTGGTCTACGGACGCACCCGTAAAGCCGCGATTTTTATGCCTATTTCTTTTGGATACGGACGCGACGTATGCTTCTGGGGTCAGCGCCAAGGACAGTGATCTTTAAACGCTCGGTTTCGACGAATTCGCCTCGCTTGGGGATTCTCTCCATCAGGAAGATGGTGTAACCGGCAATTGTGTTGTAATTGCCGGGACGTATAGACATGCCGTAAAGGTCGTTGAGCAGCTGGATCTCTGTTTTCCCGTCGCATTCAATGAAATTTTCGCTTATTTTATGAATCAGCCCTTGCTCCTCACGGTCTTTTTCGTCGCGGATTTCACCAAGAATCTCTTCGATCAAATCCTCAATGGTCACCAGCCCTACAACACCGCCGTACTCATCCACCACAAAGACCATCGGGCTTTGGCTACGCTGTAGCTCTTGGAGGAGAGAATAGACCCGCCTCGACTCTGGCTCATGGCGGACCTCCATTTTTATAAAAGGCGCAATCGTAGAGGGTTGGCTTTCCGAATAGAGAACATCGAGGACATTCACAAGCCCGATTAAATTATCGACCCGCTCTTCATAAACAGGGATTCTGGAGAAGCCTGTTTCCGATACTCTTTTGTAGAATTCTTCGATAGTCGCCTCTTTCGGAAGCACGGTGATGTAGACCAGTGGAGTCATGACCTTATCCAGAGTCAAGGTTTCCAAGTCCAAAACACTGGAGACCATTTGGAGCTGTTCCTTTTTGATTACTCCCTCCTTCGCGCCCATTTTGGCCAGAAGTCTGAGCTCCTCACGCATGATACGGATCTTCTCTTTGCTTTCCTCATCGCCGGCAATTTTAACAACGAAGTTGGTGATCTTCGTTACCAGCGAAACGACCGGATAAAAGAAGATTGATGAAATCCACAGTCCGAATGCGCTGCGCAGAGCGAGTGTGTCGGCTTTGACTCGAAATATCGTTTTAGGAATGATTTCGCAAAAAACCAAAATAAGGAGTGTCATCACAACGGTGTTCACAAACTCCTGCAAACCTTCCCTGCCGGGCAGGAAGCTATTCATCAGCCGCAGGCCAGCGACTCCCGCCGCTGTGGACATCAAGTTCGTGCCTACAAGGACGGTTCCCAGCATCTTGTCCGGCTCCTGCAAGAGCCTTTTAATTATGGTGGCACGCTTGTTCCTCTGTTCAGCTAGGACATCTATCCTTGCCTTTGAGGCAGAAACCACGGCTGTCTCCGAACCGGCATAAAAGCCTAAGAGAAGAAGCGCAAAAACGAGCATGAATCCGAAAATAAAAAGTGAAACCCCGCTTGCCTGGGCGCTAATCTCTATTGAGGTCCCTGTCAAGACCATGCCGAATAGGGGGAGAGTCATAAGAAAAGCCCCGGCTTTTTTCTCCTTTTTTGACTTTTTACGGCGCAGCTTGAAAAGGCCGATTCGTCTTTTTTCCATATGGAGGACTTCAAACTCCAGGCCGTTCACCTTGTCGATAACGGCATCTCCCTCCTCAGGAATCACGCCAAAGAGCCGGACAACGTATCCTCCGATGGTGTCAACCCCAGCGGCATCGATCTTGAGCTTCAGACGCTTGTTGACGCTGCGGATGCTTGCGAATCCTGGGACAAGAACGCTGGACGGATCAGCCGGGTCGCGTGTGATCGTCAGCTCAGAGACAGTGTCGTATTCATCGAAGATTTCACCCAGCACTTCTTCGACAATGTCCTCCGTGGTGATCAGTCCTGACACTCCTCCGAACTCGTCGAGAAGGATCGCCATCTGTTGCTTCTCTTTGGTCATTTCCCTCATCAAAGCACCAATATTTTTGGTCTTGAAGATAAAAAGTGGTGGCCGGATGAGCGTGTTCTCATTGCCCGGATTCAACTCGTTAAGGATTTCACTACTGGCGAGGAATTCCCCTATGGTGAGTTGCTCGATGGTTCTGCCGTCCATTCCATCGATCCTCAATCCCTTCCAGCGTGGCAGATCCTTGACATAAAAAATACCGCAGATGTTGTCTATCTTCTTTCGGTAGACAGGAATCCGGGAGTGGCCTGAATTCTTAGTCAAGTTGAAGGCTTCCTGGATAGTCTTGGATATCTCTATACGAACCATTTCTGGACGCGGAATCATGGCTTCTCTGGCTTCGATGTCGTGGAGTTCGAAGATGTTTTGTAGAATCTCTCCTTCCTCCTCATCCAAAGCACCCTGTTCTTCTGTCGCTTTTATGATTGCCCTGATCTCATCGCTTGTCAGGGGAGCCTGTTCAAGGTCAGAGCGCACGCCAAAAAGGTGAAGTATGATATCTGTGAGATAACGTAATGCCCTTCTAAAAGGAAAAATGAGCTGGGAGAAGATCCACAACGGCCTGGCCACGGACTTGGAGAATTTTTCAGAATGTTTTATCGCGTAGGTCTTGGGCGTGATTTCACCAAAAATAAGGAGGAGAAATGTTTGGGTCAGGATGGCCACCACATAAGCAAGGCCGAGGTTTCTCCCCATGAACAGATGATTGTAAATCAAGGAGCCAGTGATGCTCACAAAAGCCATGTTCACGAGAATATTCCCGAACAGAACTGTAATGAACATCCGGCGGGGGTTATCCAGGAAATTGACGATAGAGGCACTGCTTTTCTTTTTGTCTTCCCGAAACTTCTGGAGTTGAATTTTGGTAAGAGCTGAGAGGGCTGTCTCTGACCCAGAAAAGAAGGATGAACACAACATCAAAAAGGTTAAGCCGATAAAATGGGACACTATGCTGAAGGGATTCATGATGTAAGGATACTTCACCCATATAACACAGTCAATTATTATGGTCAATTCCATGTGGGCGGCAATTTGTCAGGAAGACCAAGCCTTTGAATGGGGAAGGTAGTTATGAATGCTTCTAAGTCTTCTTTGGGATCGTATCTCTCACCATTTGTGTATCTATGAGCCCTGGACACACAGCATTTACGGTTATCCCGAAGGAAGCCACCTCTTTTGCCACTGCTCTTGTGAAACCCAAAAGCCCGGCTGCACCCCTGGCAAAAAGATGAAGTCAATTTTCACAACGGGCTCAGACCTTTAAAATCAAGATACACAAGCGTAATTAGATAAATATTAAGGTTCTTAAGAAAAGGAAAATAAAAATTTTATAAAAATGGGGCCTGAAAAATGGGGACAGGCCCCATTTTTGCAGGAAAGAGGACAGTGACTTATCGTGGACAGAAAATTAAAAAATGGGGCCTGTCCCCTTTTTTCCCCTTTTTTCTTAATATTCTTGAAATTTTATGAATTTGATGCTATTATTTTTATAACGACATCAAAGTTTCTTATCCAGCTTAAATCTTGGAGAAGTAAATTATGAATAGAAAACTTATCAGACCAAACCTATCTGAGATAAAAGAAAAGATGAATCGTGAATCAGCAAAAAAGAAGGCCCATCCCCCCTACGATACTCACGCAGAAAATTATTACTACCTGAAACAGATGAATAAAAAAACTCCTATGGGAGTTGTTTTTGAAGACGGAGAAACGGTTGAAGGATACATTGAATGGTATGATACAAACTGTATAAAACTCAACAGAGATAAAGCTCCCAATTTATTGATCTATAAAGACACTATCAAGTATCTCTATAAGCTGAATGATACTAAAGAAACTAAAGAGAAATCATAAAAAAAGAAAAAATGAATATTCCCAAGATAGGGATAACTCTTGGGGATCCGGGAGGAATCGGACCCGAAATCGTCCTAAAGGCCTTATCGTTTAAAACTTCCCTTCCCAGGATCTCTTACATCATCTTTGGTTCCTCTCTGCTGGTTGAGGAAGAAAAACTGGCATTGGGTCTTGAACTGGACATTCAACCTTTTGAGAAAGCAAAAGAAACAATCTTTCCTTCTCTATCTCTTTTAGAAGTGGAGAATCCTGTAAAAACCATAAAAAAGGGATCTCCCACCAAGGAAAACGGACAGGCATCTTTTCTCTTCTTCAAGCAGGCTTTTGAAGAGGCAAAAAAGGGAACTATACAAGCCTTTGTCACAGCGCCCATATCAAAACAATCCTGGAAACTAGCAGGATTAAAGTGGCACGGCCACACAGATTTCCTGAGCCAGGTCTATCCTCAGGCCACGATGGCTTTCTGGTCGGAGAGAATAAAGGTAGCCCTGTTTACCCATCATCTCCCCTTGAAGGCCGCATTAGAAAAGATTAAAAAGGAAGGTCTTCTTGATTTTTTCCTCCTGCTCCACCAGCATACAGAAAAAATCCAGCCTGAGACATTCCACTTCCTGGTTGCAGGGATGAATCCGCATGCAGGAGAGGAGGGACTTTTCGGGTCAGAAGAAGAAGAGGAAATCATTCCTGCCATAAACCGTGCCAAGAAAGAGGGGATGAGAATCAGCGGCCCTTTTCCACCTGACGTTGTTTTCCGGAAAGCTCTAAACCATTCAGACAAAATCGTCATCGCCCTCTACCATGATCAGGGGCTCATTCCTTTCAAGCTTGAGGCTTTTGATAAGGGGGTTAATACCACCTTGGGTCTTCCGTTTATTCGCACTTCTCCCGACCATGGTACAGCCTTTGATATCGCTAACAAAAGAGTGGCCAATCCTGAAAGTATGATAGAGGCGATAAAGTTAGCCTACGAATTATCGCCGCGCTCTCTTTAGTTCAGCCCGCAATTCGCGCTCGCGGTCCCTCTCTTTGATAGCTTCCTTTTTCTGATAGGCCCTTTTACCCTTGGCAAGAGAAACTTCTATCTTTATTTTTCCTCTATCATTGATCAGGACCTTTGTAGGAATAAGCGTTAAACCTTTTTCTATTACTTTTCCTGTTAATCGTTTTATCTCACGGCGGTGGAGTAGAAGTTTTCTCTCCCTTATAGGATTATGATTGAATATGTTCGCAGCTTCGTAGGGGCTTATATGACAGCTGGTAAGAAAAATTTCACCTGATTTAATTTGAGCATAGCTCTCCTTTAAACTTATCCTGCCTTCCCTAATAGACTTGACTTCGCTCCCGACAAGAGAAATACCTGCTTCAAAGCTCTCCAGTATTTCATAGTTATAATAAGCTTTCTTATTCGTGGCGATGATTTTCATCTTCTTCATTTTCCTTCATTCGCTCTATTAAAATTTGGTTTGCGGTCTCTTGCATCTGAAGCAAAACATTCTCTAAAGATGCAGGCTCAGGAACAAAAAACGGCTTTCTTAGAACTTTGTTTATGTTAAATGCTTTATTATCAACAAGCTAAGGAATTACATCTTTCACGTGAATAACTCTCTCTATGTTATCTAATCTTCCTTTATACACTGGAAACCTGGAAAATTCTGCAGAAAGGATGATATCTAATATTTGCTGAATAGAGGATTTTATCTCAATAGCCTTGACCTGAGGGCGGGGAACCATAATTTCTCTGATGGCGCGGAAGCCGATGTCAAGAACACCGGATATCATATTTTTTCGATATGAAAAATCAGGAATCCAGGCAAGGATTTACATCTCTAAAGCAGAGAGATAATGTTTCCATAAGTCTTTGCTCAATCTCTGAGAAAGGGAGGCAGGAAACTTCTGATATTTCTGATACGACAAGCTCTTTTACTTTCTCCATCATTTTCTTCTCCCGGAAAGAAAGGGGTTTGACTAAATTGAGATAATAAAGGCTCTTCAAGACCAAAACCATATCCAACATCGACCCAGATTTCAAAAGATTGAGATGTTCTTTGTATCTCCCCTTCCAGTTCATCGTGACATCGACATCTCCGTTTCTCATAAATTCAAATATTTTCCTAATAAGCCCAGTAGTAACAGGTTTTCTGATCCCAATCTCTTCGGTATTGGAAGAAGGCACTAATACTAAAGTATTATTGCACAGGATTCTCAAATGATAAATCCTGAATTTTTCCCCATAGTAGCTTTCGTCCTGGATATCTTCTATAATACCCAGCCCTTGATTGGGATAAATAACTTTATCTCCAACCTTGAAGGAATCCATCGTCTTGGTATTATAATCAATAATGGCCAGGGAGTCAAATCATTATTGCGCAGAGTAAGCATTTCCTTTTCCGTGATAGAAGACATAATGTCTGAGCAGGCCGGGTGTTTCGAAAACACGCAGGATTTCCCCCGCGAGGAAATCCCGCTCGGATACAGGCTTCGCTCTCCTCTCGGTGTCAGACTTTGTCCTCATGTTGATAATCGGACTGCATTTTATCTATGAACATTACTTCATGATAAAGTCTGAC
>CAYUXD010000050.1:0-11081 GCA_964448655.1 uncultured Eubacteriales bacterium | reverse complement strand
GAGTTACGCAGCCGGCTGATCAGAGCGAATGGAGAATGGCGTTAAAAATCTGAAGGGGAGCGAAGCTATTCCCCAAATCCCTCTCTAATAACGAAGTTGGAAATACTTGCTGCTTCTATAAACCTTTTGCCTTTTAAGTCGTATTATAATATGATAATTAGACTTGAGAGGAAGAAGAGATGAACAAAAAAAGAAGCTTCTTCAAGAGGAGAAAAAAAGTAATCATAATTTTTGCTGTTATCATTTTTATCGGGATTATCATTATCTTCAACCTCCAATCACAAAGAGAAAAAAGCATAAAAGTGACTATAGAGAAAGCTGCCAAGCATGATTTGACTGCGAAAATCTCGGCATCGGGAGAAGTTAAGCCCAGAAAAAATGTGAATATTAGCGCACATATACCAGGAAGAATTGTCAAAATTGGGGTGGAAGAGGGTCAAAGAGTCAAGGCAGAAGATTTTCTCCTGAAACTTGACTCAACTCAATACGAAGCTAATTCTGACCGGGCCCAGGCTCTCATTCATTCTTATAAAGCCGAGCTTATAAGGGCTGAAGCAGAATTGAAAAAAGATGAAAGTTTCTACAAAAGATATAAGAAACTTTTCGAGGAAAAACTTATCTCCGAAGAACAGCTGGAAGCTGCCAAGGCTCAATACGATATTTCTAAAGCACAGCAGCAAGCCACCGTGTATCAAATCGAACAGGCTCAGGCATCTCTCGAAAGCGCCTTGGATGACTTGAGTAAAACGGTCTACCACTCCCCGATTGATGGAATTATTACAAGCCTTCGCGTTGAAGAGGGAGAGACAGCCATGATCGGTACGATGAACAATCCAGGAACCATTCTGATGACCATCGCCGACCTATCGGTGATGGAAGTAGAGGTTGAAGTTGACGAAACAGACGTCATCGGAGTCAAGATGGGACAGCAGGCTGAGGTAAGAGTCGATGCCTTCGCTAACCAAACAATCAAAGGAAAAGTGACTGAAATCGGAAGTTCTGCCCTTCAAAAGGTGACTTCATCCGAAGAATCTAAGGATTTTAAAGTCATCATAACGCTGGAAGATCCCCCGGAGAACCTTAAACCTGGCCTCTCAGCCACAGCAGATATCATCACCGCTGAAAAAACAGACGTCCTTGGAATCCCGATTTCCGCCTTAGTTTTAAGAGAAAAAGAGGATAAGGGAGAAGAAAAAAAAGATGAACAAGAAGAAGGAGTTTATGTCGTCAAGGAAAATCGGGTGAAATTTTTCCCTGTAGAAAAAGGAATTATGGGTGAGATGATGATAGAAATCACCGCTGGGCTTGAAGAAGGACAAAATATTGTAGTGGGTCCCTATAGCGCACTCCGCCAGCTTAAAGATGATATACTGATAAAACCAGAAGAAAAGAAAAAAGAAAAATAATGGAACGCGCCAACAACATCATTATCTCCGCAGAGAACCTCTGGAAAATATATCAATTGGGAAGGCAGGAAGTTAATGCCCTCCGCGAGGCGACATTTACTATTTCCCAGGGCGAATTTGTGGCCATCATGGGTCCTTCCGGGTCTGGAAAGTCAACTCTGATGAACATACTGGGATGTCTCGATACTCCCACGAAGGGAAAATATTACTTAAGGGGAAAATTGGTCAGCACGCTAAATGATAACGAACTCGCTTACATCCGCAATAACGAGATCGGTTTTGTCTTTCAGGTCTTTAACCTCCTCGCTCGAGCCACAGCTTTCCACAACGTGGAACTTCCCCTTATTTACAAAGGGACCAAGAAGAAAGTAAGGGAGGAAAAGACAAATAAAGCGCTGGAAATGGTAGAGATATCGGATAGAATGAATCACCGCCCTTCTGAACTCTCGGGAGGTGAAAGGCAGAGAGTGGCTATTGCCCGCGCTCTGGTTAATGAACCTTCTCTCCTCCTTGCAGATGAACCTACGGGCAATCTTGACTCCAAAACAGGGCTGGAAATCATCAACCTCTTTCGCAAAATACATTCTCAGGGAAACACGATCATTGTGGTCACCCATGAGAGAGAAATTGCCGAGCAAGCTCACCGGATTATCTTCTTAAAAGATGGAAGGATAGTAAAAGAGGAGCGGAAAGGAGAATAATACATGAATCTTTTCGATCGTTTCCAAGGAATATTCTTTAATCCAAAGTTAACCCTGAAAGCTATTTCAGAAAGACCAATCTGGGTTGATGCCCTCATCATTCTCCTCATCGCCTGGGCCCTTTTTAGCTACATTACAGCTCCTTACCTTCAAAAAGATACGATTCAACTTCTTCAAAGCAGTACCAAGCTTCAAGAAAGAATGGGGGAAGATAGATTCAACCAGATGATCGAGCGCACAAAAAACCCTACAAAGGCCAGCGTTCTCCTCAGTAACTTGCTCTACAAACCAGGGGGTTTACTCATCGGCTTTCTCTTCTCGAGCTTGATTATTCTTGCCATGAGCCGGATGTTTTCCACAGAAGGAAATTATAAACAGGTTCTCTCAGCCGTACTTCACGCAAACTTCATCGACAAAATCTTGGGCAATGCCCTGCGCCTTGTCCTGATTATCACCCGAAAATCTTTTATGCAGACCACCACAAGCCTGGCCCTTTTCTTCCCGAAGTTGGAGATAACTTCTCCCGCCTTCATTATCCTGAGCCAGGTTGACTTTTTCCAGCTCTGGCTATTCGGGGTTCTCGGCCTTGGCCTCTCTTCTATCTTCAAGATTGAATTAAAGAAAGCCCTTATCCTATCCTACAGTTTTTGGATTCTAAAGAGTCTCTTCAACATTGCTGTAGCTATCTTTAGCATGCGATTTATAGTCTAAAGCCCAAAAGAAGTTGCCCAATGAAAGGGGAAAGACAGTAGCAGATCGCGCCGCATTTCCTGAAAAAGATTTCCTTAAAAAATTAGTCAAAAAACTTCGGGCAATAAACACGAGCAATTGCATGTCAAAAACTTAGAAAATAAGGAAATAGAATTGAGGAGAAAACAGATTCTCGCTCTTTTAATTTTTATAACTCTCCTTGTGCTTTTCCTGTTGATAAAAATTGGAATCTAAAGCCAAAAATCTTATCATTATTCTAGGCCCTACTGGAGTGGGCAAAAGCTCCACCGCAGTGAATCTGGCAAAAAAATTAAAGGGGGAAATCATAAATTGTGACTCTAGGCAAGTCTATAAAAACTTTGATATCGGAACAGATAAAATTCCCTTGGAAAAAAGAGAAAATATCCCTCATCATCTCCTGGATGTTGTGAGCCCCTCGACCCAATTTACGGCAGCAGACTTCGCCCGGTTGGCTTTAAAAACAGCAAATGCTATCTTGAAACGGAAAAAACTTCCTCTCATCGTCGGAGGAACCGGTTTGTACTTAAAGGCCCTTCTCAACGGTCTTTTTCCAGGAGGAGGAAGTGCCCCACCGCTTCGCCAGAAACTGGAAAGAGAAGCCAAGAAGAAAGGCCTGGATACCTTAAGAGAGAAGCTCAGGGAAGTCGATCCCGTCTATTATCAAAAAATAGGAGAGAAAGATAAAGTCAGGATAATACGGGCTTTAGAAGTCTTCTACTCAACTCGAAAACCTTTATCTGAGCAATTCTTGAACACCAAATCTTATGTTAAAGATTTTAATATAATAAAAATTGGGTTAAAATTAGAAAGAAAGGAACTTTACACAAGGATTGAAGAAAGAGTAGATAAAATGTTCGAAAAGGGTATAACGAGAGAAGTGGAAGAGCTTCTCCAGAAGGGAGTCAACGAAAATTCTCCTACCTTCCGTGCTCTTGGCTACAAATATGTCTTAAAACTTCTTAAAAAAGAAATCCCTCTGGAAGAGGCCATCATTTTGACCAAAAGGGATACACGCCACTATGCCAAAAGACAGATGACATGGTTCAGGAAAATGGAGGGAATCAAATGGTTTTCTCCCCATGATTTCCCTTCGATCCTGGAATATGCTGAGAACAACTTAAACTAAAATGGAAAAAGCCATCCTAGTCCATCTCGCCACAAACAAGAAAGAAAAACAAGATGCAGAAGAATCCATGCAGGAGCTGAAGGGATTAGCCCGGACAGCCGGAGCTCAAGTCGCTGGAGAAATATTCCAATTCCGGCCCAAGATCAGTCCGAAATATCTTATAGGCGAAGGAAAAGTATCAGAAATTATTCGCTCGAAAGAAGAAATCCAGGCCAATCTTATCATTTTCGACCATAACCTCAGGCCCGTCCAGCAGCAAAACCTGGAAGACGAGATTCAGACCAAGGTCATAGATAGAACCCAGTTGATCCTTGATATATTCGCTCAACGAGCCAGAAGCAAGGAGGGAAAACTTCAGGTTGAGCTTGCTCAGCTATACTATCTCCTCCCGCGTTTGTTGGGCAAAGGAGAAGCCCTCTCTCGGTTAGGAGGAGGTATCGGTACCCGTGGCCCTGGGGAGAAAAAACTCGAAGAAGACAGGCGGAGAATTCAGGATAGAATCTCCAAAATAAAAAAGGAAATGATCAATCTTCAAAGAAGACGAGCCAGTCAAAGAAAAAGCAGAAAAAAAAGTCCTGTGCCGGTTGCCTCGCTTGTGGGATACACGAACGCAGGAAAATCTACCCTATTCAACTACCTCTCCAGGGAAAGGATGTTCACCTCTCCGCGACTCTTGATCCAATCCTGCGTCGGGTGAGCTTCTCGGACGGCCTTTGCTTTTTCTTGAGTGACACGGTCGGGTTCATCAAAAAAATCCCCGTTGAGCTGATAACATCCTTCAAGGCCACTTTAGAGGAGCTTAAAGAGGCTGATTGCATTCTCCACATCATTGATATGACTTCAGTTAACTCTGAAAGCCAGGTCGAAGCAGTAGAAAAAACTCTTTCCGAGATAGGAGTACACGACATCCCTGTTATTAAAGTTTTTAATAAAGTCGATCTTTTACCCAATCATGAAGAGCTTTTAGAAAAAAATAGACGCTCTGATGGCCCCGTCATCTATGTCTCAGCAAAAACAGGGGATGGAGTCCAAAACTTGAAAGAGTGCCTCAGGTCTATACTCTTTAAAAACCTGGAATTGTTTTATCTGCGTATCCCCAAATCAAAAAGAGAATTGATCCATTCTTTTTCGAATTGGACTATGATATTAAAAAGAAGAGAAAACGACGATTTTTTTGAGTTGAAGATTATGGCTGACCCACGTTCAATTCTGAATTACTCGCCTTATATAAAAAGAGGAGAAAAAAATTGGTGAAAAAAGCATTCAAGATTTTTTTACTCTTTATATTTTTTTGGTCATGTGCAACCTATCAACCTCCACCTCCTTCCCTTTATATAGAAAGCCTCCCTGCATCCATCGTGGCAGAACTTTCCCTCGAGGAGAGAATTCTCGCTGAAGAGGCCTGGAAAACTTTGAACCGAGCGGAAGGGAAAAAAGCCGAAAAACAAATCTCCAAGCTGGGAGCTCAACATCCAATTTATAATGTGGGTTTAGCCTACGCCTATTTTCTTCAAAACAGACTTCAAAGGGCTGAAGAATTCTTTAAAGTAGCCCTGAAAGATCTCCCTGACTTGACTCTTATTCACTCAGGCCTGGCCCAGATTTACCGAGACAAAGGACGGGATGACCGTGCATTTGCTGAATACAGGGAAATTCTCAAAAGAGAACCAGAGCACCCCTGGGCAAAGCAGCAATACGAAATCCTTAAAAACAAAAAAGTTGAGGAATCTCTTTTGGAGGCAACAGCGGCCATAGCTGCAGGAGATACAGAAGGAAGTAAAGAAGCCTACCTTAAAGCTCTGTATTACGCTCCTCAATCTACAGAAGTCCACCTCGTTCTTGCTGACATCTACAAAAAGGAAAACAAACTTCAAAATGCCTTGGTTCATCTCCAAGCTGCAAGCTCGAGTAAGCCGGAGAACACAGGGATATTAAAAGATTACGCAGAAGCGCTCTACCTGGCAGCTCAGTATACAAAAAGTCTTGAAATCTACGAAAGATTGAATGACTTAGAGCCGGAAAACAAAGAAATAGTGAATCGAATCGAGAGCATTAAAAACAGGTTGGGGATTTATGAACTTCCAACCAGATATAATTCTATTGCCTTATCAGAGGCTGTCTCTAAAGAGGAAATAGCTGCTCTCCTTGCGGTCAAGTTCAAAGGAATATTGGATGAGGTCCCGGGCACACCCCCCATTATCGTCGATATAGCAACTTCTTGGGCATCACAATTCATCCTTCAAGTAACTTCCTTGGGTATTCTGGATATCTATCCCAATCACACTTTTCAACCGAAAAAAATTGTTGCCCGGGCAGAGATGGCAGAAATTCTCCTTCGTTTAATTGACTATTTGAAAAAGAAAGGATACAAGTTTATCCAGCAGATCCCCCCAGAAAAAATCCAAATCTCAGATGTTGCCTCCCACAACTACTATCATAAAGCGATTACCCAGATTCTTTCCTATAATATCATGGACCTCTCCTTAGAAAGAGAGTTTAATCCAGACCTTCCTGTTTCAGGCCAAGAATCCATAAGACTCTTGGATATTATCTTGGCTTTGATTAAATAAATCACGTTTTTAAGGCACTGAAAATTATCACCAAATGAGGAAAGAAGAGAAGAATAGCTTCTTAAACCTTCCCAATATTCTCAGTCTCTTAAGGATTCTTCTCATCCCTGTCTTTCTAGTTTTTATGATCCAGGGTAAAATTGTGGAAGCATCTGCTGTTTTTTTCTTCGCGGGCTTCACAGACGTCTTGGATGGTTTCGCAGCTCGACTCTTGCACCAGAAAACAAAAATTGGCGCCTTCCTTGATCCTGCAGGAGACAAGTTACTCATGACATCAGCCTTCATCATTCTGACTATTCCTTCTCTCAATTCTCCCTACATCATTCCTCTTTGGCTCACGATTGTTGTTATCAGCCGTGACCTGTTTATAGTCTCAAGTGCTTTCGCCCTCTATAAACTGCGAGGTCAAAAAAGTTTTCCTCCTTCCCTCTTGGGAAAATCAAGCACTGTCTGTCAGTTCATGGTTTTGATCCTTGTTCTTTTCTTCAACTCCTTCCAAATCTCGTTCCCCTACTTACGGTTACTCTATTTTTTGACTCTTGTGCTCACTCTTCTTTCCGGAGTGCATTATTCTTATATTGGTTTCAGGATAATCTCCCTCCCCAGGAAAAGCTAAATTCTTCCTTAAGTTCCTCTCGACAGAATCTTTTATAATAAGAGTATTTGGAGATGCCCTCGCTCCCAAAAGATTTCTTACGCCATTCAAATTCCGCTCTTCTCAGCGGCTGCGTAACCCGCTCCGCTCAGGCTGCTCGGAGAAAAAGGGGCCTGTCCCCTTTTTTCTTGCTTCTTGTTCTGGTGGGTGTTATTATTTTTTGAATAAGGAGAATCCTATGACTAAATTGGAAAAGATAATAAAGAGAATCGACAGTTACCGCAATGAAATGATAGATATGCAAATTAAACTCTGTGCTAAACCGTCCATCTCCCCGGCAAGTGGAGGAGAAGGGGAAGTCGAAAAGGCAGAAATCCTGATGGATTTCCTGAAGAAAAACGGTTTTAGCGATATTTAGGTTATCAAGGCACCTGATCTGGATGCTCCTTCTGGCTATCGCCCGAATATTCTCGCCTTTTTCAGAGGCAAAAGCTCTTCTAAGACAATATGGATAATGACGCATATGGATGTTGTTCCTCCTGGAGAATTGGCTCAGTGGAGAGGGGATTCATTCAAGGCTTGGGTGGAAGAAGGAAAAATTTACGGACGTGGGGTTGAAGACAACCAGCAGGATATGGTGGCCTCTCTTTATGCAATTAAGGCATTTCATAAGGAAGGCATTGAGCCGAATTATGATATAGGCATAGCCTTAGTGGCAGATGAAGAGACTGGGAGCAAGAAAGGGATTGACTATGTTCTCCATCATACCAAAGCCTTTCGAAAACAGGACTTGATCATTGTTCCAGATGCCGGAAACGAAGACGGAACGATGATCGAAGTCGCTGAAAAAAGCATTCTCTGGCTTAAATTTAAGACATTGGGTAAACAGGCCCATGGCTCTACCCCAGAAAAAGGAATTAACAGCTTCAAGGCCGCCTCTTTTCTGGTCACTGAGTTAAACAAACTCTACAAAATTTTCCCAGGCAAAGATCCGCTATTTGATCCGCCAATCTCCACCTTCGAACCAACCAAAAAAGAATCTAACGTCCCCAATATCAATACAATACCCGGGGAAGACATTTTTTATATGGACAGCCGTATTTTGCCAAGATATAAGATCGAAGAAGTTGAAGAGAAAATCAAAAAAATGATTAATAATATCGAGAATGAATTCAAGGTGAAAATAACCTTTGAGGAGGCTCAGAAAGCTCCTGCAGCCCCTCCAACTTCAGCAGATGCGCCAGTGGCCCAAGCCTTAAAGCGAGCGATCAAGGCAATCTACGGAAAAGAAGGAAAGGCCACCGGGATTGGAGGAGGAACAGTAGCAGCTTTTTTCAGAAGAAACAACTTCAGCGCTGCCTGCTGGGCTAAAATTGATGAAACTGCCCATCAGCCCAACGAATACTGCATTATCGATAACATGATGGGAGACGCTAAAGTATTTGCCCATATTTTTCTGCAGGAATAAACATTGAATAAATACATACTTGTCCTCACAACAGTTCCAGATGAAAAGACCGGCCATAAAATAGCCAAGCAGTTAGTAAAAGAAAGGCTGTCTGCCTGCGTGACAGTCTCCGCAGCCTCGCAATCCTTTTACTGGTGGCAGGGTAAAATTTCAAACGAAAAAGAACACATTCTCTTCATTAAAACCAAAGCCATCCTGTTCACAGACCTCGAAAAAAAGATAGAAGAGATTCATCCATATGAAGTCCCAGAAATTACCGCTCTTCCTTTTCTTAAGGGCTCTGCAAAATACTTGAATTGGATAGAAAAAGAAACAAAAGATTAAGAATATTTTCTCTGGATGCTTTGGGCAACTTTTACTGTATTAAGATGGATGGAGACGGTATCCTTCACCTGGGAGGAATACCCTCCGGCAAATAGAATAGCCACTGGAAGGCGAAGCTTACGGGCTTCCTCAATCACAATCCTGTCTCGCTCTCTGAGACCTTCCATTGTCAACCTCAAGCCTCCTAATTGATCCTTTTCATAAGGGTCTGCCCCCGCAAGGTAAAAAATCAAATCAGGTTGAAAATCTTGATAGAGCCGGGGAAAATTAGAACGGAGCTTGGACAGGTATTTCTCGTCTCCATCTCCAGTCCACAGGCCTACGTCCACAGAGCTTGAAGGTTTATGAGCGGGATAATTATCCATTTGGTGGAGGGAAAAGGTGAAGGCGTAATCTCTTTTGGCAAAAATAAAAGCGTTTCCATTCCCCTGATGAAGGTCACAATCAACCACCATAGCCCTCTCGACCTTCCCTTCCTTTTTCATTTTCTCTAAAGCAACTGCCACATCATTCAAAACGCAAAAACCTTCCCCATGGTCAGGAAAAGCATGATGAAATCCTCCCCCAATATGCACTGCCAGTCCATCCTCTAATGCCTTTTCAGCAGTAAGAATTGTCCCTCCTACAAACAGCAAGGCAAATTCCAAAAGCTCAGGAGAATAAGGAACCTCCAGGATTAATATCTCAGAAGGAGAAAGGTCTCCAGTTTTCAATTTCTTCAGGTACTTTTGAGTATGAACCAGAAGGAGATCTTCCTCGCTGGCGAGCTGAGGAGAGAGAAAGTTTTCCTTTTTTGCGCCCCGACGAAGAAGGGCTTCGTAGATTAGCTTGTATTTCACAACAGGAAAAACATGCTCACCAAGGTCAGCCCAATAATTATCACTGTAGATAAACCTGAAAGGATATATTTGCTTCCGGAAGGCCCTTAGTATTTTTTTCAGGGGAGACATGATTTAATACATATCAAATTAATTCTGGGCACACAATACTTAAATCGTGTCGGGCGTAAATTTTTAAAACCATGAAAGGATGTACTTTTAAAACTTATTTATTCGCAAGGCCCCTCATGTTTGATATTTTAATAAAATAAAAAACTTTGCAAGTTTCGCAAGTCTGACCCCAATTAACAATTATTCCTTGAACTTTATCTAAAAATGAATTAGTTTTTATAAAAGTCTAATTTAAGATTTTTAAGTTTGGAAGGAATCATAAATGGGTCTAAAGAAATTTTTTATCAATCTCGCCCCTACCCCCCTGGTCAAGCTTTTTGCCAGCCCTTATGTGGCGGGTGATAGCATTGAGGCAGCAGTAGATACCGCCCAAAAGTTATGGGAAGAGAGGCGCGTGTGCTCCACCATAGACCTGCTGGGTGAGGAGCTGGAAAGCGATGAGGAAGTCCAGTACTCTGTCAATGTCTACGAAAGACTTATCGATGCTCTGGGTAGTCAGGATTATGCAACCATTTCCTTGAAGCCCTCGCAGCTAGGAAGCCACCGTGGGACAGAGCATTGCCGAGAAGTCATCAGGGGAATTATTCAACGAGCAGAACAGCATAATATAAAGGTAACTCTAGATATGGAGGATCATTCCTTTACTGAGATGACACTGGATATTTTCCGTGCTTTGAAAAAGGATCACCCGACTTTTGGGACAGTGCTGCAAGCCCGTCTTTTTCGTACAGACGATGACATAATATCCTTAAAGGGTTTGAACGCCCGTATCCGCATTTGCATTGGCATCTACAATGAACCTCAGGAAATAGCCCTCCAGAGCAAGCCCGAAATGAAGAAAAAGCTGCTTCAGCAGCTTGAACTTTTGTTTAAGGAAGGTCATTACCCTGAGATCGGCACTCATGATGAAACAGTCATAAATGAAGCTATCGACATTGCCGAAAAGCTGAATATGAAAAAAAATCAATACGAGGTTCAGATGCTTATGGGTGTCCCCAGGCAAGCCTTCCAGGATGAGCTTAGGCAAAACAGTATCCTTGTCCGCCTTTATGTTCCGTTTGCCGAAAAATGGAAATATGCCATAGCTTACTGCAAAAGAAGACTGGCTGCTAATCCGGCAATGGCTGCTTACATTTTGAAAAATATCTTACAGAAGATGACAGGCAGACGTTAGCGGTGTCGCTTAAAAAGGAAATAGGCCAGGAAGGC
>CAYUXD010000049.1:7481-11120 GCA_964448655.1 uncultured Eubacteriales bacterium | reverse complement strand
ACATTGTGGTTTAAAGGCCATATGAGTCTCCATGTTTTACACGGTTCTTAATCTTATAGTGGTCTGAATAAGGAGCTATGTGTCTCTTTATGTTACTTAAAATAAATAACAATATTATCATATCCTTCCTTTGTATGCATTAATAAAGAAAAGAACGTAAAAAAGGGGGACAGGCTACTTTTTTAACAGAGAACAATTCCTCCTTTACCCTTTTAGCTTCAATAATTTGGACCCTTTAATAAGAAAAAGTAGCCTGTCCCCCTTTTTTAATTAATCACCTTAAAAATTAGCCAAATATAAAAGGTGGGCTTGATGAATCAAGCCCCTACAATCTATAGGATTTGATGCATCAAACTCAGGATTTGATGCATCAAACTCCTATTTTTCTGGCCGGTCTAGCTTTTCTTCTCCAGTTCTTCGACTTTCTTTTTCAGTCTTTTTATTTCTTTGCCAAGATTATAGAGTCTGGGCAGCATCATAGCTGATTTTCGCCATTCTTTGATGTCCAAGTGGGGAAATCCGCCGATGACGGAGTTAGAGGGGACATCTTTCGTTATCCCCGTCCTGCCTGCAACCATAACATTATCTCCGATATTAACATGGTCTGCCACGGCGACTTGCCCGCCCATGATGACATTTTTCCCTATTTTTGAGCTGCCTGAGATTCCGACCTGCCCGGCTAAGATGCTGTGCGGTCCGATTTCAACGTTATGGGCAACTTGAACCAGGTTGTCTATTTTGGTTCCTTTTTTGATGATCGTTTCTCCCAGGGCCGCCCGGTCTATAGTTGTGTTGGCACCCACTTCCACGTCATCCTCGATAGTGATTGTCCCCACCTGGGGAATTTTAAGGTGGGGGCGGTCTTTATCCTGCAGGTAGCCAAAGCCGTCAGAGCCGATGACAGCGCCGTTGTGGATTGTGACGCGGTTTCCGATCTTAACTTTTTCGCGGATTGAAACGTGAGAGTGGATAACGGTCTCCTTCCCTATTTTTACCTGAGGATAGATGGCGACAAACGGGAAAATGACTGTTTTGTCTCCTATCTCCGCCTCATCTCCTACGAAAGCAAAAGGCCCGATTGAGACGTCTTTTCCTATCTTAGCAGAAGGAGAAACCAGGGCTGAGGGATGGATTCCCGGCTCGGGACGAAAAGGCTTATAAAAGATTTCTACAGCCTTGACAAAGCTAATATGCGGATTCTCTGATTTAATTACCGGGATTCTATCGTATCTTTCCTCGGCGGGAATAATGGCAGCTGAAGCCTTGCTCCGCTCTAAAAGGCTGAGATATTTGCGGTGGGAGAGGAAAACAAGATCGCCCTCTTTGGCCTTCTCGAGGCTCGATACCCCTCGAATTTCTGTCGTCCCATCGCCCTCAAAAGGGCAGCTCAAGAGCCGGGCAAGCTCCTCCACACTCAGACAGGGAGGACTCTTCTCAGGCTGTTTTCTCATTGATTCGCTCGTTTAAGACTGCAGCTAGCTCCGCCCCCCAGAGCAGGATAAAAAGCGAGAAAGTAATCCAGAGGAGGAAGAAAATAATAGAAGTCAGAGTACCTTTTAAAAGCCGGGAGAGGACAATCCCTATGGCAGAAACATGAGCCACATAAAAGACAAAAATTCTTTTGGAAACTTCCCAGAGAAGAGTCCCGATGGCAGCGGCAATGACTGCCGCGCGAGTATGAATTCTGACCTCCGGGATGAGTTTATAAAGGGAAAAGAAGACAAGAAGAGTCAGGGTCAAAGGAATGACGTATTGAATGAAAAAGTTATCGGCAAGAGAGACAATCTTAGGGTTTATGTTATTGGCGACGATCGGGCTCTCTCTAATGGCGCGATGGATGCCTGTCCAGATGGCTGTTATGAAAAGAGTAATGAGCATGATGATTCCGATGCTGAACATGACAAGGTACTCCATCAGACGGTTGTAAAAAAAGGATTTTTGGTAGTTGGCCTTGAAGATAAAATTTAAGGAATAGATCAAGTTGGAGAAAAGAAAACTTCCCGCAATAAGCGATCCCGCCAACCCGAACCATCCCAGATTAGTGACATCCCGGGAGAGTTCCTGAACTCTTGTGAAAAAGTAAGGGTCGAGTTGAGCAAAAAATTCTTCAGAGAAGATGTTGAGGCTCCGGAAGGCAGCCTCTGGATCGCCCAGAATTCGAGTAGTGATGAAGGCAAAGAGAGCAACCAGCGGGACCGAGCAGAGGACAGCAAAGTAGGAAATGGTAATGGCGAAGTTTCCGCACCTGTCCCTGCCGAATCTTTTTATCGTGTCTACTAAGATTCCAAAGACAGGAGACTTCATTTATTTTGTCAGATTGCTGTGAGTGCTTTCTTTAAGCGTAGGCACCCCATTTCACCATAACTATAATAATGGTAATAAGGAGAGCATAAATGACCAGGGTTTCGATGAGAACAAGACCAAAGATAACAAGGAGGCGGATTACAGGTCCTGATGCAGGATTTCTGGAAATGCCTTCACAGGCGCTGCTTATAGATTTGGCCTGGCAGATAGCTCCTACAGAAGCGGTAAGGGTGATGATAGCTCCGCCGACGATTAGAGACCACATGAAGAGGTTTGCCCGGCTTTCAGTAAGAGGAGCTTGTTGGGCTCCCCCGGTTGCTTGAGCCAGAAGAGGTGCGCAAGCCAGTAACAGAAAAAAGAGTAAAAGTCCAAAAGGCTTTAAATTCTTTCTCATTCCTTACTCCTTTTAAAATTAATGTTCTTCCTCATGGGCCACAGCCCCCCCAATATATATGCAGGACAGGAGGACAAAAACAAAGGCTTGAATAATTGCCGTAAAGATGGCTATTGCCATGAAGGGGAGGGGGAGGAAGAAGGGAATGATGGAAGCAATAACCACGATGAGCAGTTCTTCAGCAAAAATATTTCCGAAAAGACGGATGGAAAGCGAGACAGGACGGGAGAAATGGCTGATTATTTCTATGGGCAGGAGAAGAGGTGCTATAAGGGGAATAGGACCCATGAAGTGTTTGAGATACTTGAATATACCCTGGGACCTGATTCCCTGCCAGTGGTAGTAGAAAAAGACAGCAAGAGCACAGCCCAGGGTCACGTTGAGTTTGCTCGTAGGGGACATAAACCCGGGAACAAGGCCGAGGAGGTTACAAACTAATATGAAAAGGCCGATGGTTGCGACCAGAGGCAGGTATTTTTTTCCTCGTTCTCCTATGATTTCAACCAGAAGATTTTCAAAGGTCTGGAAGATGAGCTCGAGAATGTTCTGAAGTTTGGAGGGGACAAGATTGAGTCTTCGTGAGGCGAGACCGAAAAAGAGGATAAGGACAGCCGCTACAATCAGGCTCATGACGATGTAATCAGGGACAAGGTGTTCTGGATTCTTGACTTCTATGCCTGCGAGACCGAGAAGGAAGGCAAGAGGTTTCCCGACTATTTTATTGAAGAAGTCGACTATGAATAAACTGTGTTCTAACTCTTCCATTGTTTCATTCGAGAAAGCGCGACTACTGCTTCAGCCAGAAATACAGGAACGATTGCTGAGAATCCGGCTACAAAAGCTATTATATTCCTTGAAAAGAAGAAGATTATAATAAAAAAGATGAAGAGAATCAATACAAGGCGGATGCCGTAGAGGGCCAGGGCTGAGCGGAGGGCTTT
>CAYUXD010000049.1:6104-7381 GCA_964448655.1 uncultured Eubacteriales bacterium | reverse complement strand
AAGGTGCCTGTCCCCTTTTTTTTCATTTTTTAAGAGCAATAACCTTGAAATCGATCGCTTGAGCCAGATAAAGCTTAAAGCGGAGAATGCTCCGCCTGCGAGAATGAAGAGAGCGGTTAGAGGGATGAAGAAAAAGAGGGATGCGAGCGCTACGATGGAGGAGAGGATAAGGATCTCAACAGGAATCCTGCGCAGAATCTTTTCTTCTTCTGAAAAAGGGGACTGTCCCTTTTCCAAAGAGGGGTTGTCCCCTTTTTTATTATTTGAATTGGCAATTGTCATTTTTTTTATGTAGGGGTTTGATTCATCAAATCTGCCTAATCTAATTTGTAGGGGCTTGATTTATCAAGCCCACCTTATTCGGTTATTCATCCTTAAACTTACTCAATCCCCTTATCAGGCTGTAAAAGCCAGATACTGCCCCGAGGACAAAAAAGACCAGCAGCAGCCAGGGACGGGTTCTAAAGAGTTTATCGAGATAATAGCCGAGGAATAATCCTACTGCGATAGAAGAGGGCAGCATGAGTCCAAGGGAACTCAAAGAGGCAATCTTCCTGTAGTTGATTTTTGAAGGTTGTTTAGCTGGCATTAGCCCTCTTATAATATCACAATTTTCATCCTAAAATAAAAAAAGCGGTTCAAAGAACCGCAATTTTATAATCAGATCTAAGAAAATAAAAACGCTAAAGATTTATAATTGATCGCAACGAATAGCTACGAATTCAATATCCTTTTAGCCCGATACTTTTTTCCCTAAAAGGATTTTCTGTGCTGTCCTCATGAGAATCCGCACATCAAAGAGCAAATTCATGTGGTAGACGTAATAAAGATCATACTCCATTTTCTCCTGAGAATCTTTCAAAGAGGAAGCATAAGGATAATTCACCTGAGCCCACCCGGTTATCCCGGGCTTCATAAAGTGGCGCAGCGAATAATACGGAATCTCTTTCTTTAATTCTTCAACAAACTCAGGCCTTTCAGGTCGAGGCCCCACCAAACTCATTTCCCCCTTGATTACATTCCAGAATTGAGGCAGTTCATCCAGGTGAAGCTTGCGCAAGATTTTCCCTACCAAAGTAATTCTTTTATCATTTTCATCTGCCCAAACCGCCTCATCTTCTTCAGCTTTATCGATCATAGACCTGAATTTATGCAGAGAAAAAAGAGATTCATTTTTTCCAACCCGTTGTTGTCTATAAAAGACGGGACCTCGAGAGTTAATTTTGATCAATAATGAAATGATCGGCCAGAGAGGCAAGCTTATAAGAAGAATGATA
>CAYUXD010000049.1:0-6094 GCA_964448655.1 uncultured Eubacteriales bacterium | reverse complement strand
ATAACTAAAATACTTGTAGAATGTTCAAATCCATTCTCTTTTAAGAACCAATTCTCATCTACGTAGTTAATGGGTATTCTCTTCTTTAATGCTTGATACATATTAGGCATATCTATTACTTCAATTCCTCTCAATCGAGCGCTCAGTATATCTTTTGTTAATTGAGGATTATCTTTCTCTCCCAGAGCAAGAACAATCTGGTTAATTCTGTGCTTTTCAGTTAAACTCAGAAGTTCATCTGAAGTGCCTAGTATTTTAATATTTTTTTCTAAAGCGGACTTTTTTATTTCATCCTCATCATCTTCTATAAAACCTACAACTTCAAGATCGTCTCCAGCCTGCTCAATAATCCGAGCGATCTCTTGGCCAGTTTTTCCAGCTCCGAGGATAATCAGCCTTATGGGCTTTATCAAATATTTAAATAGTTGATGGCAAAAGCCTCTCCAAACAAAAGCCGAAAAAAGAAGAATTAGATTAGCGATGGCAAGAATTCCTCTGCCGATAGGAAAAAGAAAAATTACGTAGTTTAAAAAAGAAACGAAGACAGAAGCCGCAGCTATGCTTAAAGATATTATTACGAAAGAACTTATTGTGAAGTAATTTTTCTTTAATCTATATAAGTCAAAAAAATGAAATATAGCGAGATAACTTAGTATAATTAAAGGCATAAACCATAAGGCAATTTTTTCCCCGAATCCAAAAAGAGTTCCAAAGCGCAAATAGTATCCTGCCACATAAGAAAAAGGAATAATAAGAATATCCCCGATTATAATGAGGAGTGATCTCAAGTGGCTGCCTTTAGCGCTCACAGTTCCTAATCCTTTCTCTTTATTTGTTCCTTATGAGCCAGTTCGCCTTAGCTGCTTTCCCCTCAAAATTGACATTTTATTATGTCATTGTAAGCTAAATATGACAATCTCAATCTCTGTCTTATAAGCTAATAGCCATAAGCATTTTTTTCATTTTAATAAAGACATAAAATTATGAATGACTATTATCGATACAACACTAATAACTATTCAATGTATTTCAAGCTCAACCTAATTCCTCAATCTGGGTTTTCCGATTTTTTCTTAAAGAAATATCTGTGCTTGATATAAATATGAGACCCAACAGGATTTTTGGTAAGTACGCTACCAAATGGAGCATGATCCCATAACTCAACGCCTGGCTCTTAGATATGCCAAATAGAGAAAGAGCTAAAATAACAGCGTACTCAAAAATGCCTATTTTTCCAGGGGCAGAAGGAAGTATAATCCCTACCTGAATAGCCAGTAATAAAAACAGACCTACCCAGAAAGATAGATTTAAATGAAAGGCCTCAAACAGGAAAAAATTAGTTAAAACCTGGCCTGCAATAAAGCCAAAAGTTAAGACAACGACAAAAAGTAATATTTTTGTGCTTCTGAGCAACCCAAAGGCTTCTATTCCTTTTTCAAAAAAATCTAGAAAACCCTTTCTAAACTTTCCCGGCAAAAGACGTGAGAAGAAGCTTGCCCCCTTAAGAACTTTTTTTGGCTGCCATATAAAAAGAACCAGAAAGCCTGCAGCAAGGACGCAAAAAAAAAGAGCGATTTTATATCCCTTAACTTCCTTTTGCATGGCAAATAAAGCTGGGACGGAAATCCACAAAATTACAAAAACAAAAAAATCAAGAATTTTTTCTATGGCGATTGTTCCTATCACATAAGCGCCGGAAACCCGATGTTGCCTGGATGCCAGATAAGCTCTTGAAACTTCGCCGAAACGTCCCGGGATTATAATATTAACGTATTGGGAGATAATATTCAGGCGGAATAAGCTGCCTAAAGGAATTTTTCCTTTAGGTTTAAGTAGAATCTGCCAGCGCCACCCAAGAGCATAGACAACGAGGATAGTATTTGCCAGAGCCAGAATCACCCAGAAGAAATTAACATGGAAGAATGTTTCTTTTAATACTTCCCAGTCAAGCTTTCTAAAGCTCAGCCACAAAGCCAAGGCTGTTACGGCAACGCCTAAAACGATTTTCAGCCATTTATACTTCGAGTTTTTTTTCTGTTTCAATGTTTTCAATCTCTATCTTTCTGCTTCTCTACCGCCTGAAATTTGATAACTTTGATAAACCAAATTATGAGCAAAAGTGCTAGAATCCCAAAGATTGCAATCAGCCATAGTTGGTGAGCTGAAGCACTTATGCCTGCAGCGATGAGAATCGTGCCTAAGAGAAATGGTTTCTTGAAAGAGTCTCTTTTGAAAACTTCAATTCTTTTAGCTTTCTTTATATGCGCCAAAAATTCGTGGTAACTAACAGCCGTCAAAATAAGGGCCGTCCCCAGAATCCACACAAAATTAGAAAAGACTTTTCCCCACGGAATCTTAGGAATTTCATTCATTACGAATTCTTCCAAGCTCTAGCTGATTTTCTTGTGGAAAATAAGGCAGGAAAGAAATCCTATTCCCCAGGAAGTATGCATTATAGCCCATGCCAATCCTGTTAAAAGTCGTTCTATTAAAGAAACTTTTATCTTCGGCCAGCTAAACAAACCAGCTAGGAGGAGTACAAGTATGTATGAAAGAGGAAAGAGTAAAAGTAGAGGCCAAAGAAAACTTAATGTTATAGAAAGAAGCAACACAACTGCCAACGCTACCGGTCCCAATTGTCTTAATGAAGTTATCTTTCTATGTTTTAAAATTGTATAATACCTGGCTCTTCCATATTTAAAATATTGCACTGCCAATTTTTTTAAAGATTCCCTGGGGAAATAAATGACCTTTATCGAACTATCTAGATAAACCTTCTTTCCTGCCTTGGAAATCCTCAGGTTTAATTCAGCATCTTCATTTGTCTTATTTGTATCATAGAGGCCAATCTCGTTGAACAGTTTTTTCCAAAATGTTCCAAGATAAACGGTATCAACGTAACCGCTGAAATTGCCCAAATGAAATCTAGAATTGCCTACACCAACAGGATGTTGCATAGCCAGAGCTATAGCTTTTTGAACCATTCTCGTTCCTTGAGGCAGCATCACCCCACCCACATTCGAAGCCCCGATTGTTTCCAATAGATCAACACATTTTTTTACATACCCAGAGGGATAAAGGCAATGAGCATCTGCTCTGACAATAATCTCACCTTCTGCCTCGGATATTCCTTGATTTAGTCCATAAGCTTGAAGCCTTTTTTTATTTTCCAGAAGTTTTAGCCGTAGCCCCTGTTTTATAAGAGATTGGACTATGTCCTTTGTCCTATCGCTGCTCATACCATCGACAACGATGATTTCACAATTTTTTATAAAATAATCATCTACTAGGCTCTCGATAGATTTTTTTATGAATTTCTCTTCATTGTAGCACGGCATCACCACCGACACACGAGGAAAAAATTTCTTCATATTAAAACCCAAATTGACAAATTAACAATCGATAACTAATGATAGCTGCAAATAATAAAAATAAATATCCTATTAATATTAGCGAAAAACCATTAATTTTGTTTTCAATCTTTATCTCAATCTGAATCTATATTTCTCTTAAGCATATAATTGTACATAGCTGCGATAAGCGCCAACGAAAACCAGAAAAAAATTCCCACTTTTGCCCCCAGAGGAATAGAATCCGCCATCCCGAATATAAAATGAGCCAATTGTCCACATCCCAGACCTAACGCCGTCATTCTCATCCATCCAATATTTGATTTGCGCCAAATATCGAAACACATAAATCCAGCGCCAATTAAAATAGCCAAATAAGCAAGCAGACCAGGAATTCCAAGCTCAGCTGCAGTATGAAGGAGATGATTATGCACATGAGCTTGTTCGTAACCAAATTGAGGAATTTTTCGAATACGATTCATCCCAACACCAAAACTAGGATGCTTGGCTATGGTCTGCACAGCCAAATTCCAAAGGTTCATGCGGCTAACTATTTTTTCTTTTGCTTCCTTAGCGCTTGGCGAAATTTTGTCAAAGCCCAACAATATTAGAAGTACTGCTAAAAGAACGAAAATTAATAGAAATCCCAACTTTTTTCTTCTAAGTCCTGCGATTAATAAAATAAAACAACTCAAAAATAAGCCTATCCAACTGCCTCTTGATTGGGTCAAGATCAATACGTAGCCTGTTACTAAAAGGCCTCCTATTAGGAAAATTGAAAATAGAATAGTCTTATATATTAGAAAATTCTGTTTATTTTGTTGAGAGTACAAAAATATAAGGACGAGATATAATGGGATAATGAGAATTAATGTACCTCCTACAGCATTAGGGTGAAATCCCTTTTCGGCGCCTGGAAGATTGAAATTAATTTTTGGAATAGGTTTTGATATTTTATATAGTAAATCAAGATATTTGACGTTTGATCTAATCATTCCAAGAATTCCTATAAATGAAAGAGCCAACCCACCTCCAAGAAATAAAGTAATGCCAGCTTTTATTAATTTCTCAGATTTCAATAAAGCTACTACCGAATAAAAAAAAGCAATAGCGAATAGAACGCCAGCAATTTTAGGCAGACTAAAAGCAAGGTCAGGAACTATCAAACAAGTTGCAAAAACCTGAATAGCTAAAATAAATATAGCCCAATCTAAAACTGTTCTCTCGAAAAAATTCTTCTTAGCTGTCCACCGCCAGATCCAAATCGCCGGGACTATAAGAAATATCCATGTAAATTTTAAAGAAGGGAAAAGAAATAGCGGCGCTAATAATCCGATTAGTATGAATTGGATCCAATCTATCCATGAATTTTTTATTATATTTATTGATTCTGTTCTCATAATTTAAATCTCGTTAATGAAAATCCGAAGAATTGATTGCTTTTGGCTTTCTTTTTATTATTGGCAAAATTAAGTTAATAACTACAAGAAAAAATATTATAAAAAGAATAGAAAACCACATAGTTTTCTCGGAAAAGGAAGTAAAAAGATTAGCGCTGACAGGGCTCTCATAGGTCTTGCTCTTATCAATTGGTACATTCGATTCTTTAAGAATATCCTCATCCCAACGATAAACCGACTTTTCGATGCTGTGGTCAAAATATTTTTTCAATATAAGATTTTCCTTATAAGCAATAAAATAATATTCTTTTTTTTCATCTAAGCTTGAAGCAGATCTCCCCTTATCGAAATATGTATCCCGTCGAAAAATATGAACGCGGAGCTCATGCATGAATGGATTAATGGTGGGACTATATTCTCTCAAAAATTGCTCATAATCTGTATTAACAGATTTATTTAATATTCGAGCATATCCTTCTCCTCTTTGTTTATCTGTTTTTTGCAATTTTTTTGGACTCAACGGTGAATAAAAAACTCCTATCTCTGAGTCCTTGTACTTATATCCAAACTCGCTCATTGGTTCCTCTTTTTGAAGGAAAGATAACCAGGGGATTTGTTTGGTATAACTGTATACACGGTTAGGAGTATTTGATACACATAATCCTAGGATAATAAGGCAAGAGATAAAAATAGAGGTAAATATTTTTAGAGATTTAGTATTAAACTTTTCTGATATAATTTTTGGCCGCACTACCTTCCATATAGCTAGCTGAAATAAACCTCCAGATAAAGCATTAAGGCCTGCATCACGAAAATCCCAGTATCTCTGAGGAGTTATCCATTGTAATATCTCATCAAAAGTTCCGATTAGGAGAGCAAAAAGTGTTGCTGTGAAATAAATGCTTTTATCTCTGACTTGATGACTCAAAGATTTAAAGAGGAAAAAACCTAGCAGTCCATACTCCAAGAAATGGATGGCTTCTTCTGGAATTTTCCACAATTTCAAGGTAAAATAAACATAAAGCCCAGCAACAATAAAAAGCCATATATAATTTGATGGAGTTCTTATTTTCAGCTTAAAGATTAAATAATAAAGTAAACTTATAGACCCAACAAATAAGACTACCAACACAAAATAGCCAAAGACTTCTCTTCCCCAATTATTGTAAACAAACCTTTGAATCCTTCTAGCCGCAGGAACTGATAGAAAAATTGCTATAGAACAAAAAGCGACCCAAAGCCAAGGAAGGAAAAATTTTTTGTTAAAAATAATTTCTATCGCCGTTCTTTATTAATAGATATAATATTTCCATCTGTCTGGATAACGATAGTCCCATCAATATC
>CAYUXD010000048.1:0-11163 GCA_964448655.1 uncultured Eubacteriales bacterium | reverse complement strand
GACGGATATGGATGGATCGGAATTCTGAATTCCCTGGGAGTTTGGTCCATAAATGCGCATCCCGTACTTATGGGCAATCTCGACGATCTGTTTTTCAAGCGCAAGCCCTTCTGCTCCGACCTCTTTAAAGCCGGCTGTATGGACGATGGCAAACTTTACTCCCTTCTTGCCGCATTCTTCAAGAACATAAGGAACCAAAGTGTTTTTAATGGAAATATTCACTAAATCAATCTCATCCGGGACATCAGTAACAGAAGGATAAGCTCGGAAGCTCTTTATGAACTTTGATTTCGGGTTTATGGGGTAAATCGGGCCTTTATAATCGTGGTCAAGAAGGTTTTGCATGACAATATGGCCGATGCTCAAGGGATTATTTGAGGCTCCGATTATAGCCACCGATTTTGGTTTAAATAAAGCATCAAGCATTTTTACCTCCTTTTGCTTCTAAGGCATATAAAGCCGCTCCAAAAGCGCCTGTTAATTGAGGGAGAGGGGGGATAAAAATCTTTTTGTCCAATTTTTTTTCGAACATATTGACCAAAAAAGGATTATAAGCCACCACTCCCCCAGTCATGACAATATTCCCCTCTAAGGGATCCATCTCAAGAGCCCTTTTTATAACTGACCAAAAAATACCTCTTACAAGATCTTTCACCGCTATTCCTTCTCTAATTTTAGTCAGAATTTCTGTGGCTGTGAATACAGTACAGTAACTTCCTATCTCAATATTCTTTTCCGCCTTTTCTGCAAGTTCATTGAGCTTTTCAATCTTGACTCGAAGGCGATTTGCTATCTCTTCAAGAAAGGCTCCTGTGCCGGCAGCGCACTTGCGGTTCATCTTGAAGCCTATTCTTTTTCCGGAATCATTCACTTTTATTACCTTACTGTCTTGTCCGCCGATATCAATTAAAGTGTGGGCGTGAGGAAAATAGAAAAAACTTCCTTGGGCATGACAGCTAATTTCAGTTTTTGTTTGGTGGGCAAAAGAGACATTCCTTCTTCCATATCCAGTAGCCAATACAAAGAATTTATTCGAGACTTTTCCCTTCGCGTTTTCCCGCGATTTTTTGAAGGCTTCCTCAGCCGCAGCTTCAAAATCAGCGCCTGAACTGTTTACTGAATAGCCGTGAATTTCTTTCTTTTCATCAATAATTACAGCTTTAGTAGTGGAAGCTCCGACATCAATGCCCACAAAATAATTCATTAGATTCCAATTAAACTATATATAAAAAATAGGCTTTGTCCTAAGGTTAAATGGCTATACGTCATTGCGGGCGACCGAAAGGAGCATGGCAATCTCATTGGGTTGCTGTCATTGCGAGCGTAGCGTGGCAACCTCATAGGAAAAAATGTCGAGATTGCCGCGTCGCTGCGCTCCTCGCAATGACAACTTCTTTTATGAGATTGCGCAGCCTGTTCCGAGCATAGCGAAGGAATCTCCTTTGCTCCTCGCAGTGACATTTTAACTTGTTTACGTTTTCCAGACTTCGCTTTCCGTCTTTCTCGCTTTTCCAGCGTTTCTAACCCTTCTCCCTTTATCTTATCTTACTTCCAGTTGCTCGATGAAGGCTTCTATGTTGGTCTTAGCCTGCTCTTCTGAATAACAGCGCAGATCATTCAAATCGCCATTTATGGTGAGCGCGGGGATGTTCAATTTTTTCTCGAGCCTTTCTGGCATCCCGTAGCGATTGTTGGAGTTATTCGGGCAAGTTTTGGCATCATGGAATAAGATACCATCTAATTTATATTTATGGACCATCTCTTCGATGTATTTCTGTTTATAATTCTCATCTCTGACAATGAATATTTCAGTATAAGCCTGAGCAATGCTCATAAAGGGATCCTCAGGATCAAAGGCCTCAAAAATCCAGCTATTGCAGTAGGTCGAGGCAATAACCGCAGTCTTAAGACTGATAAAAAACTCAGCCAGGTCCCTCAGTTTACCCCAGATCGGCATTCCTTCCCAGTAGAGGCGGAATTTTTCTCCCTCCACAGCTCCTTCTTTATTAGCGACTCTTTCTTCCAGCTCCTTGAGAAGAACTTTATAATATTCCACAGCCTGGGGAGAGCCCCTTAAAACAACAGCAGGACCCATATGAATTGTTCCGTCAAAAAAGCTCATGGGAGCCGGCTTGGCTGTATTTGTTTCGAGAATTTTCTTCCACAATTGGGTACACTCATAGGAGAGAGAAAGGAAGTGGCGAAGTTTATCAATGTCAAATTTCTGGCCTGAAATTTCCTCTAAAGAAGGGATCATATCCTTCATCTGGTTTACAATACTTTCGAGATTGTAGTTTTCAATTTTTCCAATATTGCGATAGGTGGATATACCCAGAGCAGGAACATTTAATTCTCTGGAATACCAAGAAAACCAATCCTGGACATCGCGGCATTGATTGGTGTTATAAACCAGGACATCAGGCTTTGGAACTCCTTCAATTCCCTCATAAGCTCGAGAAAGAGGTGATTCTTTTTTAATGAAGGCACCGACATCACTCGTAAGGTAAGAGCAGATATCTGGAGAATAACCGATGGCATTTGCAACGGGTATGTAGTCGTTGGCTGTTCGAGTTGATCCTAACATAGCTCCATGATTCTCGGGGTAATGGACAAGAAATCCCAAGCTCAACAATAGCTCGGCAGGCCCAACACTCGTACACCAGGCAATTTTTGGCGATCCTTCCTTCGAAGCCTTGTCCAATTCGTAGAAATAATCAGCCATTATCTTTCTCATCATGCCAGTTGCTTGAATTTTCTTGATAGCAACCTTCTTCTCTTCGCTCATTTCTCCTCCTTGAAAAATACAAAAAGAGCTCTTCTATTTTACTCTGATTCGCTTTTCTGGTGTGGAGTTAACAAAATTCTTTCCTTTTAGAGACTAATAAAAATATCAGCATTACCTACCCAAGTCAAGGAACATAAGACAGAATCTCATTGGGGGTCAGGTCTTGCTTTTTGCTTTTACTCTTACAAACGCAATTTATGCCAGTGCTTTAGATTGAGGGCAATCCCGCTCTCTTTATTAATAAAAATGGGGACATTAATAAAAATGGGGACAGGCCCCTTTTTCAGAAAGAAAGAAGACAGTGACTTAGCGTGGACAGAAAATTAAAAAAAGGGGCCTGTCCCCTTTTTTCCATCCTGAAGATAGAAGATGTCTGTGTCGCTTTCAGCCCTGCAATGAAATTTTAATGCGTTTATGTGTGATTTTTGAGGCAGACAAAAAGCAAGACCTGGCCCCATAAAAAAAGATTGAAAAAACTAAAAGGAATGGAAAAACTAGATTTGAATTATCGGATCCTTACTCTGTTTCGACCTTTTTCTTTGGCCAGGTAAAGGGCCTTATCTGCCCTAGTTATCATACTCTTACAGCTATCTCCCCCTGTATAGCTGGTAATCCCAGCGCTTATAGTTAAATTGCCCACTCCATCAAAAGATGTTTTTTCTATTGTCTTTTTCATTCTCTCTATCTGTCTGCTGGCTCCTTTAACCTCTGTCTCGGGTAGTATGATAACAAACTCCTCTCCACCGTATCTAGCTAGAATATCCGTTATCCTTATGTTCTCTTTGATGAGCTCAGTAATCCTCCTGAGCACATAGTCTCCTGTATCATGCCCATAGGTGTCGTTTACCCTTTTAAAGTGGTCTATATCCAAGAGCGCAATGGATAAAAACCTATCGTACCTTTCTACTCTTTGTATCTCCTGGTCCAAAAGCCTGGAAAGTTTCCTTCTGTTGAAGATATTGGTTAGGGGATCTGTCTCCGCCATCTTCTCTGCTTGCCTTTGGTCAGTGAAATCACGCACAATTGCCAGAACCTCTTCTCCCCAGGTAGCTACAATCCTCGCCTCGTAGTGATTAGTCTTGCCTCCAATTGAGAGCTGATACTGCAAGATTTGCGTATCGCCGGTTTTAGCTGCTAGTTGCAAACACTTCATGAACCGCTTACTAATCTTTTTATCTAAAACATCTTGCACATTTTTTCCTACAAACTCGCTGGCATCCATCCAAAGAGGAAAATTTTTGGCCGTAATGAATTCCAGAAATACCCCTTCTTTGTTGAGTCGAAACATTATATCCGGTATTGCGATCAGGAGAGATCTATTTTTCTCCTTGCTCCTCCGCAGTTCTTCCTCCGCCTGCTGGCGCTCAATGGCATAACGCATGGCGCGAATCAGCAGGTTACCATCCACCTGACCCTTAACCAGGTAATCCTGGGCCCCCTTTCGTACTGCTTCTAATCCAATTTTTTCATCATCAAGTCCAGTCAGGACAACAATCGGGACAGCCGCCTCTTTAGTATGAACTTTGACGAATGTACCTAATCCCTTGCTGTCAGGCAGATCAAGATCCAAAAGAACAATGTCGGCGCCTCCATTAGAAAGGTGCTTCAGTCCTGCCTGAAGCTTATCGACGCAAGTTAAATCGAAGCTTGCCCAACTTTTCTCCTCCACCATTTTTTGTATCATGCGGGCGTCTGTGGGATTGTCTTCGATCAGAAGTACTTTGATTTGTTTATCGATCATTTTTTAATAGTTAACAGACATCATATGTATAAATAGAATTGGTTACATAGATAAAGTTACTGATATTATGTATTTAAGTAAATAGCCTTAAGAGATGATTTTCAGGGTGACCTATATAACCCCTTATCTAAACAGAAGGATTAAACTTTTCATGAGGGCAGGCCCAGACTCTGGACACTCTGGTCATGTCTGTCACATAAAAAAAGGGGACAGGCTACTTTTTCTGTATGAACTGTCCACGAGTAGAGACAGTCCTCCTTCTTCCAGGAAAAGTAGCCTGTCCCCTTTTTTACACTGTCATAGATTACGTAAAAAAGAAAATGGCCAAAATCAGGGCCAAATTCTGCAATTTGCTAACAAAAGAGGTAAATAAAAATTCAAAATATTAAAATTATGAAAGTATTGCCCCGCTTGACAGAGATAGAATCAGGTGATATGTATTACACCTCAATTTTCCCGGTCAAAGTTGACTAATATCATTTTTTTAAGAGGGATATAATGACTCAAAAAAAATTTGAAAACATCATTTTTGAAACCAAAGAAGACAAGGCTCTCTTGACCATAAACCGTCCCCCGCTGAATATTCTGAATATCTCTGCCATGGAAGAAATAAACGACGCCCTGAGCTCTTTGGTAGGAAGCAATGAAGTGAAAGTTCTAATGATATCTGGAAGCGGAGAAAAAGCCTTCTCAGCAGGAGTGGATGTGGTTGACCATTCAGAAGATAAAGTAGAGAAAATGCTTCAAGTCTTCCATGATGTCTTCCGCAACCTATCCAAATTAGATCAAGTGACCGTAGCTGCCTTGAAAGGATTAACCCTGGGCGGAGGATGTGAGATTGCTATTTTCTGCGATTTAATTTTTGCGGCTGATAATTTGAAAATCGGACAGCCTGAAATAAAACTCTCTGTTTTCCCCCCTGTTGCGCTCCTGATCTTGCCTCGCCTTGTGGGATTAAAAAAGGCTTCAGAGCTCCTTTTAACCGGAAAGATTATTGAAGCTCAAGAAGCCGAGCAAATCGGTCTGATCAACAAAGTGGTTCCTCTTGCCTCTTTTGATTCAGAGCTCGAGAGTTTTATCCAGCCCTTCACAGAACTGAGCCTGGTAGGACTAAAGTATTCAAAAAAAGGAATCAATCTGGGTTTAGAGACAAGCTTTTTAGAGGGGTTAGAAAGAATCGAGAAGATCTACATTGAAGAGTTAATGACCACTGAAGATGCTCATGAAGGATTGAAAGCCTTTATGGAAAAAAGAAAACCTCTCTGGAAAAACAGATAAAGGAGGAAGAAATGAAAGCTGCTGTATTCTATGAGCCTAATCAGCCTCTAAAGATTGAAGAGGTTGAGACTCCAAAGATAGAACCGAGCGAAATTCTGGTAAAAATCGCAGCCTGCGGCGTCTGCAACACTGATTTACATTATATAGACCATGGTGTTCCCACCTTTAAAAAGCCGCCGATGATTCTGGGCCACGAACCTTCTGGTATAGTGGAGGAAGTCGGAGCAGATGTAAAGAACTTTAAGACTGGTGACAGAGTTCTCATTCCCCCTGTTTTTTCTTGTGGTTACTGTGTTAACTGCCGCCTGGGTCGAGAAAACATATGTCTTAACATGGTCATGTTGGGTAATCATATTGATGGCGCTTATGCTGAATACACCAAAGCGCCAGCCAAAGACTGCCAGCACCTCCCCGAAGACTTACCCCTTGAAGAATCAAGCATCATTGCTGACGCCATCTCCACTCCCTTTCATGCTGTTAAAAACAGGGCCCAGGTCCGGCCCGGCGATTCAGTAGTAGTCTTTGGCTGCGGCGGCGTGGGCATTAATGTTGTTCAAGTAGCAGCAGCTTCAGGAGGTTCTGTCATTGCAGTGGATATCGTGGATAAAAAATTAGAAATGGCCAAGAAGTTAGGCGCACAGTCTACGATTAATGCCTCAGGAAAAGAAGACAAGGCTCTTCTCAAAGAAATAAGAACATTAACAGGTGGAGGAGCTGATATTGCCATCGAAGCCATCGGCAATCCAAAGACAATAGAGCTAGCCTCAAGCTCTGTCAAAGCAGGAGGACGTCACTGTCAGGTAGGCTACACCCATCATAGTGTTCCCCTTAATGCCGGGAGGCTGATGTTTCGAGAAATCGAAATTAAGGGCTCCTTAGGCTGCCGACCAGTGGATTATCCAAAGATCATAGAAATGGTGAGAATGGGAAAAATCCAGCTTAAACCTGTGGTTACTAATAAGTTCAAGCTTGAGGATATAAACGATGCTTTTGATTTGATGAGAAAAGGCGAAGCGCTGCGGTCTATTGTCATTCCTTAACCGAATTTACTTGTTTATGTCTAAATTATTAAGTTAAGAGGTCCACTATTCTTTAATATCATAAAGACTAATCCACAATAAAAAGAGAAGCCAAAAATTAAATAAATTATTTTCCTTTAAACTTGCCTTTTCTCTTCTCCAGGAAAGCAGAAACGCCTTCTTTTTTATCTTCGGTGGTGCAGGAAAGGGCGTGAAGGTAAGATTCAAGGGCAAAACCTGAAGCCTTATCCCCTTCCTGGCTTCTGTTCACCGCTTCTTTGGCATACCTTACTGCCAAGGGCGGTCTTGAAGCGATTTTTTGGGCAAGCTCCATCGCTTTCTCTTTCAATTTCTCTGGAGGAAAAATCTTATTTACCAGCCCGATTCTGTAGGCCTCCTGGGCATCGATGAAATCGCCAGTAATTATCATCTCCATGGCCCTGCCCTGCCCTACTAAGCGAGGCAGACGCTGAGTTCCTCCATCTCCTGGAATGATCCCCAGCTTGACCTCTGGGGCTCCAAACTGAGCCTTCTCCGAACAGATTCTGATGGAACAAGCTAAAGCCAGCTCCAGGCCTCCCCCCAGGGCATAACCGTTAACCGCTGCTATGACAGGGACATGTAAATTTTCAATGCGAGAAAAAATCTCCTGTCTTTCGCGCGATACCCTCCGCCCTAGTCTGGCATCCCGGTCAACAAGCTCATTTATATCTGCTCCTGCCACAAAAGCCTTATCTCCTGATCCCGTTATCACCAGCACTCTCAATTCATCATCATTCTTCACATCGTCAAGAAGCTGACTTAATTCAACTGTCAATTCTTGCGAAATTGCATTCATTTTCTCAGGGCGATTCATGGTCAGAAGACCGATATTTTCTTTTTTTTCGTAAATGAGAGTCTTATACATAATCTCACTCCTTTTCTAATTTTCAAAAATAGCTACACCCTAAAGTCCGGGCTTGATAAATCAAGCCCCCACAGAATTAATACAATATATATAAAGCAGATTTTAATAAATCAAATCCGTATAAATTCATTCAAGGTGAGTTTGATAAATCAAACCCCTGCAAATTTGAATCAAATTCATACAAATTTAAACAAAGGCCTTGATTCCAAGCTCAATGGCGCCGATGATAAGCTGCTGAATCTGAGAAGTCCCTTCATAGAGGGTGTTGATTCTAGCATCCCGGTAGAATCGCTCCACATCGTATTCGCCGGAGAAGCCATATCCGCCATGAATCTGGATGGCCTTATAGGCAACACGGTTTACCATCTCACTGCAGTAATATTTAGCAATGGATGTTTCCCTGGTATTAGGGAGTCCTTTGTTTTTCATATCTCCTGCACGGTAGACAAGGAGTCGTCCTGCTTCGCATTCAACAACCATGTCTGCAATCATCTGCTGGATAAGCTGGAAGCTGGCTATGGGCTTTCCAAATTGAATTCTTTGCTTGGCATATTCTTTACAGATATCGATGCAGCCCTGAGCTGAACCGACAGAGCCTGCAGCCACAGTGTAGCGGCCAAAATCAAGGGTGCTCAGGGCAATCTTAAAACCCCTGTTTATTTCACCTAAAACATTTTCTTTGGGAACACGACAATTCTCCAAGAAAATCTCACCCGTATTAGAGGCGCGAAGACCTAATTTATCATGGAGGTCTTTTGTCGAAAATCCCTCCCATCCTCTCTCTACTAGAAAGCCTGTGATCCCTCTTGCGCCTGCTTCTTTGTCTGTTTTGGCATAGACAATGGCTACATCAGCGATTCCGGCGTTTGTAATCCATGTCTTCTGGCCATTGAGCACGTAATAATCTCCGTCTTCCGTAGCAGTTGAAATCATGCTAGCAGGATCGCTTCCTGAATTAGGTTCGGTTAGACCATAACAGCCAATCCATTCTCCACTGGTCAGCTTAGGAAGATATTTTTTCTTCTGTTCTTCAGAGCCGAATTTGAAAATGGGAAGCTCAACAAGGGATACTTGAACAGAGTAAGTCCCCCGAAGAGATGAATCCACCCTTCCTATCTCCTCTGCCACTATGGCATGACTTATATAATCAAATCCTGCCCCACCGTATTCTTCAGGAATGGGTGTACCCATAAATCCCAGTCCTGCCAATTTTTTAAAAAGATCACGAGGAAATTGAGCTTTTTTATCGTTTTCACTAGCCACAGGAGCAATCTCTTCTTTGGCGAATTTACGGATAGTCTCCTGGATCATTTTTTGTTCTTCATTTAAATCAAAATCCATAGCTAGCTCCTTTCTAGGTATCTAATATTATTAAAATTTGATTTTGCCCATAATTTTCTTGAGGCAATCAAGCACATTTCTAACCGCATCTGCCATTATGAGTAGAAAAGGTAGAAAAGGCTGCAGTCCCTATTTTACCTTTAGCTGGAAAAAGGGAAAGCCCTCTCTCTCCGCTCACAATGACCTATAATCCCGCAATATGCGGATATTGCCTAATATTTATAGAATCCTTCCCCCGATTTTTTCCCCAATTTACCTTCGGCAACCATCTTCCTGATTACTTCTGGCGGCTTGTATCTCTCATCCTTGAGTTTTTTATACAGCGTCTCCATTTTCGCCAGATGGATATCCAGACCAATCATATCAATGAGGGCTAAAGGACCCATGGGAAGACCAGCTCCAAGCTTCATGGCTTCATCAATATCCTCGGGAGAAGCTATTCCCTCGGAATAAACAATCACTGCTTCATTCAACAGCCCCCCCAGAACTCGGCTGACAATGCCAGCCGGAGCTTCCTTAGCAGTGGCAATCGGAATTTTGCCCAGACTTTCTGCAAACGTTTTTGCCGTGGCTATGGTTTCGTCTGAAGTTTTGTCCCCGCGGATAATTTCAACCAATTTCATGATAACAGCTGGATTGAAAAAGTGCATCCCTATAACCTTTTCAGGCCGGGAGGTGGCTGAAGCAATTTCGCTCACAGAGAGGGCTGTGGTGTTTGTGGCTAAAATTGTTTCAGGCAAACAGATAGAATCAAGTTTCTTGAATACCTCTTTTTTAACTTCGAGATTCTCAGAGGCGGCCTCTATGAGGAAATCACATTCTTTTGCCAGATCCAAATCTGTAGACCAGTTCATTCGAGAGAGAATCGATTCCATCTCTTCTTGGGTAATCTTTCCTTTTTCAACTCTTCTGTTTAAGCCTGCCCTGACTTTTCCTTTGGCTTTCTCAACTATCTCCTCAGAAATATCCACGACAGTTACTCCATAACCTTGCTGCGCACAGAGTTGTCCTACACCAGAACCCATGATTCCAGCGCCAACCACAAATGGTTTTTTTATATCCATCGCTATCCCTCCGTAAAAAAAATAAAAGTGCGGGCTTGATGAATCAAGCCCCTACATAAAGGACAATCTACATTCTGAAAAAAGTAGCCTGTCCCCTTTTTTCCTTTTTTCTGTCAAAAATCAAATCCATTTATTTATGCAAAAAAGGTGGGCTTGATGAATCAAGCCCCTACAAAATATGAATCAAGCCCCTACAAAATATGAATCAAGCCCCTGCATCCTTTTAAGAGAGCCTCTCTATTACTATGGCTACGCCCTGGCCTCCTCCGATGCATAAGTTTGCCAAACCCAGACTTTTATCTCTGTCTTTTAGAGCATGGATCAAAGTGGTCAATATTTTTGTGCCAGTGGCTCCAATAGGATGACCGAGAGCCACGGCTCCTCCATGGACATTGAGCTTGGAACGATCCCATTTAAGCTCCTGCTCTACAGCTAAAACTTGGGCAGCAAAGGCCTCGTTGAGCTCGATGAGGTCTATGTCTTTAAGCTCGAGCCGTGCTCTCTTCAAAGCTTTGGAAACTGCTGGCACAGGCCCCATTCCCATAATCGCTGGATCAACACCCGCATGAGCGTAAGAGACAATTCGGGCTAAGGGCTTAACTCCAAGCTCTGATGCTTTCTCTTCTTTCATTACCAAAACCGCTGAAGCTGCATCACAGAGAGCACAGCTGTTTCCAGCAGTAACCGTTCCATCTTTCTTAAAAACAGGAGGAAGTTTTGCCAGTTTTTCTACTGTGACTCCTTCCCTCGGGATTTCCTCGGTATCAAAGATTTCTGTTTTTCCTTTTCCGACAGGCACCTCAACAGGAACTATCTCTTCCTTGAACTTGCCTTCTTTTATTGCCTTGACAGCTTTGTCCTGGCTCTCGGCGGCAAATGCATCCTGGGCTTCACGGCTGATGTTATATTTTTCAACAAGGGTTTCTGCTGTCATCCCCATCAAATGCCCGGCCAGGGGACACATGAAACCATCTTTATGCATGACATCGATCAATTTGCCATCTCCCATACGGTTCCCCCATCTAGCT
>CAYUXD010000047.1:6171-11288 GCA_964448655.1 uncultured Eubacteriales bacterium | reverse complement strand
TTCTCAGATACCTCAGCGAGCGCTGCGGTCGAGTTGTGCCCGCTGGGGCCAATGCCAACCAGATATACAGATTTTCCTCGACTAAGGCGCTCACGCATTTCCTGGCCCTTCAGCATCGCATAACGGCTTTTGTTATCGTAGAATTTCAGTGCAGCACCTGCAGCTCTCACAACAGGTCGGGAAATCTTTTCCACAAGTTTTCCTGCACGGGGATGAGATGGGCCGTAGCGTCCTATGTTCTTTGCCATCACTTAACCTCCTTTATCGAACTTATTTTAATTGTCTCTTCCTTTACTGATTATTTCTTTCATGGCTAAGTTAAGCTTTATTAGAAGGAAAGTTGTCAAAAATTTGTTAAAGGTTTGTTAAAAGATTGTTAAGACTGGGGAGAAAGGGAGGGCTTTTCCAAAAGCGTTTGCTCAATTTGTGAGAAAATTTTTTTATGCAAAAAGTTTTTCTGCTGAAGCGCTAATTCGCTCAGCTGTCTATTTACGATAGCGCAAATCCAGAACCTAAGGCTCTTTGTTTTCCCGTACATCCGAGGGCTGTTTTAGCTTCCTGATAAAATCTTCTCTCACAGGATAGAAAACATCCAACATTACAAATGGTTCTTCACCTATACAGGTATCGCTGTGCGGAACATTTGAAGGAATGCAATAGAAATCTCCTTTTTGCACTGTGCGTTCCTCGTCTCCGATGCACAATCTCGCTTTGCCAGAATATACAATTCCAATTTGCTCGTGGGAATGAGTGTGTCGCGGCACAGTATGGCCTGGCAACGTGCTATTAAGAACCATCATCATTTTCTCACCATGCAACCCAGTAAGGATTTTAGTTTTTAATCCTACCATTTGGCTAATCTCAGGAGCCTCGGCGGGGTTAATAAAGTACAGTGTCTTCTCTCGAGTCATGTTTTCCTCCTGTCAACAATATAAGGATTAATACTGAAAATTTCCTTTCCCCCTTCCTCATAGGAAAGAGAGCCAGCAGGGGGATTCGAACCCCCGACCTACTGATTACGAATCAGTTGCTCTACCACTGAGCTACACTGGCTCTTTAAAAATCAATTTCTTCAGAACACATAGAAATTAATAGAATTAGCCCCAACTGTCAAGACCACCCATTTTAGCTCTTTGACAATCAATTTTATTTAGATAAAATAGCTATTTATTAAACAGCTGAGAATCAGTAAAAATAAGCTGAGCAGGCATGAAAAGATAAAATCAAGAGAGATTTAAAATCAAGAAAAATTGGTTAGGCTGCCAGGAAAATCTAAAATAAAAAAACATAATATGAGCGGAAGAGGACATTTTCAATTCAGAATGTGACTGCCAAAACATGATCATCAAAAAGATAGAACTCCAAGGATTCAAATCTTTTCCTGAAAGAACAAAAATCCTCCTTCACCCCGGAATAACCGCCATCATCGGCCCTAATGGCACAGGAAAGAGCAACATCATCGATGCCCTCCTTTGGGTTCTGGGTGGACAGAGGTCAAAGTATCTAAAAGGAGAGAGGAGCGGCGATGTCATATTCAACGGGAACACAGAGAAACCTCCCTTGGGAATGGCTGATGTTGTTCTCTCCCTGAGGGACGATGATGAAGAACTCATCATAAACCATCGATTTTTCCGCTCTGGCGAGAGCGAATACAGGCTCAACGGCAAACAGGTCAGGCTGAAGGATATCCAGGACTCCCTCTGGAAAAGAGAAATTGCTGAAAAAGAATATTTTGTTATCGAGCAGGGACAAATCGGGCTTTTCCTCACTTCCAAGCCTGTAGAGAAAAGGCTGCTCCTGGAAGAAGCTGCAGGCACAGCTTTCTACAAGGACAAGAAAAGACAGACTCAGAACAAACTGGAGAACAGCGAACAAAATCTGATCAGATTGGAAGACATCATTGTCGAAGTATCTACAGCAAAAAACTCTCTTAAAAGACAGGCCAGCACTGCCATAAAATACAGAAAACTAAGGGAAAAAATCCGCCAATTGAATTCTCTCAATTACCGGAAAAAAATCTTACAGCTTGAAAAGAGTCTACAAGAAATCACACTCTCCTATGAGAATTCCTTAAGTCAGGAGAAGGAGCTCATCTCTCAAGTTAAGGCCCAGGAGAAAAACCTGGCGCAAAAAAGAAGAGAAGTATGGGACCTTGAAAAATCCATGAAGGAGGGACAGAAAAACCTTTTTACCCTAAATTCTCAGGTCTCCAGAGTCGAAACAGACAGAGAAAAGGAAACAAGAAGAATTGAGTTTTTCGAGGAAAAAAAGAATAAAGCCATAGAGGATAAAACAGAGCATGAAAAGGAACTCCTTCATCTTGATAAGGAAAGGGCTGAAGTTGAGGAGAATCTGAAAACTCACAGTCAGACACAGAAGCAAAAACAACAAGCCTTGAAAAAGGCAGATCAGGCAAGTCAGGTATCCCAGGAAAAATTGGCGAACTGGGGGGAAAAGCTTGAAGCATTGAGGACTGAATATTTCGAAAAGCTCTCTGAACACACAGAAACAAAAAACGAAGGAGTTAAAGTCGAAAAAGAAAAAGAGCTGATCCAACGCCAGGAAGAAAAACTCAAGAGTCAGCTTTCAGAAGAACACGCCCTTCTCAAGCAGAAGGAGAACAAACTGGAGCAAAACCAGAAGGAACTCGTCCAGGCTCAAAAGCTAAAAGATGAGAAGAGAAACACCATGACTGTTAGTCAACAAAAGCTGGATGGAACGCTCTCTTTATCTCAAAGCCTTCAAAACAAAATCTCTGAACTAAAGGAAAAAAAAGAGCAAGAAATCCATCATCTCCAGGCGCTCGAAAAACTGGCAAAAAAAGAGAGAAGCACAGATTTTTCGAAAGACATCCCTGATGCCCTCGGCCTCTTAGCTGATTTAATCGAAACTGATGATGAATATGCCCCATTAATAGATATTTTCTGGAAGGAAGAATCAAAAGCCACTCTTGTCCATGCTCAAGATTTTATGAAAATTTTGGCCGAGAAAGAGATAAAAGGAAATTTTCTCCTTATCTTGCCCAAGAAAAAAGAAGAAACCTCTCCAATCTTCTCAAAGCTCTATAAGGATCAGCGAGTCGTCGGGCTTTTTAAATCTCGCATTCGGCCCCGCCCAAAAATCAAGGACCACCTCTCTCATCTTCAGGAAGCAGCCATTGTAAAAGATATAAAATATGCTGTGCAGCTCTGGACTCGCTTTCCGTCTTCTAATTACATAACTCTTGAGGGAGATTTGTTGCTTTCGTCCGGACTCCTGAAAATGGGCCAGAAAGAAGAAGGAATCTTCACTCTTAGCCAGGAGATAAAGAAAATAAAGAGGAACATCGCGCTTATTGATAAATAGATTAATCATCTTATAATTGAACTTAAAGAAAAAATCGAGCAGAAACTTAGATTAGAAGAAAAGCTGCAGGGAGAATCTGCTCTTCTGAGTCAACTGGAAAGAAAAATCGAGGAAATAGAAAAAGAAAATAAGTATGACCGAATAGAAAAAGAGAGAATCGCAGCTCACATCTCTCTCCTTAAAAACGAGCTTGATGTCTTTACCAAAGACAGAGACACTCTTACCAAAAAAATGGATACTGTATCGTTCAAAGCAAAAACACTAAAGGAAGAAGAAAATGCTTTGAAGAAAAAAATAGAAGATGAAGAAAAAGAGTACGCAGACAATCAGGAAGAAGACGAAAAGACGCGAAAGACTTTCTTTGAACTTAAAGCCGGAGTCGACCTCCTCCAAGAAAGAATCAAAAACCTAAATCAAAGGCTGCAGACCCAAGACCAAAGAAAAGAGACTCTGGAAGCTAAATTGAACTCTCTTCAGGAAGAAATTAAGAATTACGATGAGGAAAAACTAAAGCTTAGAGAAAACGTCAAGAACCTCTCCCAAAAGGCGAAAAACCTTGAAGAAGAAAGGAAAAAACAAGAAAGAGAGCTTGCTCGAAGCGAATCTCACCTCCAGAATATGAAAAAAGAGCAGGACGATATGGAAAAGAAGATTGAGCAATTGAGAGAAGAGCATGAAGGCAAAAAGGAAGAACGAGTGAAATGGGAAATCAGCAAAGCTGAGATAGATCGAGATTTAGTGAACCTTGAAGAGAGCTGCTGGCAGGATCTTAAAAAAACTCTTCAGGAAGTGAAAAAAGAGATGCCCGAAGAGAAGATTCTAGATACAGAAATTGAGGGAAAACTGGCAGAAACAGAGGAAAAACTTCAAAAGATTAAATCCGTTAATTTGATGGCAGAAGAAGAATATTCAATCCAAAAAAAACGCTATGATTTTCTCATCCAGCAGAAAAAAGACCTGCGAGAATCCATAGATACAACCAGGGAAGCCATAAGAAAAATTGACAAGGAGAGTAAAAATCAATTCATGAAGGCTTTGAGGGAAGTGAATAAAAATTTCAAGAAAGTTTTCTCCCTGCTGTTCAATGGAGGAATTGCGGAGTTAAAACTGGCAGATCCGAGTCATCCTTTAGAAAGTGGAGTGGATATCACCGCTCAGCCGCCGGGAAAAAAAGTCCAGAGCCTATCTCTTCTCTCCGGAGGAGAAAAATGCTTGACCAGTCTGGCCTTTTTCTTTGCCCTCTTTCGTTACAAACCCACTCCCTTCTGTATATTTGATGAAGTGGACGCTGCGCTTGATGAAGTCAACCTGACAAAGTTTTTAGAATTGATGAAAAAAATAAAAAATCAAACACAGTTCATCTTAATAACTCACAACGTCAAGTCTATGGAGGTTGCCGATTATATCTACGGAACAACCATGGCTGAACCCAACATCACAAGCCTCTATTCGATAAAGCTTGAATCGAAAGAGAAAGGATGAGATTGCTAAGCCTGTTCCGAGCAAAGCGAAGGAATCTTCTTCGCTCCTCGCAATGACAATATATTTCATCTAATGAAAAAAAGGGGACAGGCTGCTTTTTCTGGAAGAAAGAGGACTGTCTCTAGAATGAAAAAAAGGGGACAGGCTACTTTTTCTGGAAGAAAGAGGACTGTCTCCAGTTGGGGACAGTTATGACAGAAAGAGTAGCCTGTCCCCTTTTTTATAAGGTGGGCTTGATGAATCAAGCCCCTACACAAGATGAATCAAGTCCCTACACAAGATGAATCAAG
>CAYUXD010000047.1:0-6071 GCA_964448655.1 uncultured Eubacteriales bacterium | reverse complement strand
CCCTACACAAGATGAATCAAGTCCCTACGGAATTGACTATTGGCCACGTAAATGCTATGAAACGTAATTATTATGAAATGAAAAGGAGGGTTTCATGTCAACCTATCTTTACATCATCCTTGCCTATCTCATCGTCCTGACCGGTTTCAACTTATACAGAGCCAGACGCGTCAAAAGCCAAGAAGACTTCATGGTTGCCGGCCGAAAACTTAAAACCTCGGTCATGGTTTTTACCCTTATCTGCACCTGGATCGGCTCTGGAACTTTTATCGCAGGAGCCGAATTCGCTTCGAAAGCGGGTTTTTCTGCCCTCTGGCTGGCAGCAGGCGCCTGGGTGGGTATTATTGTTATCTATTTTCTGGCTGGAAAAATTCAAACCTTTGGCCAGTATACTATCGGCGATATCCTGGAAGTACGCTACGGACCCGTTGCCCGGTTATTCGGGGCGATCGCTCTTATGATTTCTTTCACGGTTATCGTCTCCTATCAATTTGTCGCAGGCGGCTTCATTCTCAACGTAGCAACTGACGGGGCTATTCCTGATTCAGTAGGCACCATCATCGCCGCAACATTTGTTATTCTTTTCACCGCTCTTGGAGGAATGATCGCGATTGCCTACACGGATTTGCCCAACGGAATCATTATCGTGCTCGCCTGCCTGCTTTCTGTTCCTTTTGTCTATCTTGCTGCTGGTGGTTTTCCAGAGGCAACTCAGGCACTCGATGCTGGTTATTTCGCTGTCGTAAACGAGCAGTTCGGAGCACACCCTGTACTCAAGGTTGGAGGATATTTTCTGGCGACCATGCTTCTTCTTATGGGTGTGCAGAGTGTGTACCAGAAATTCTACAGTGCCAAAACACCAAAAGATGCGAGAAAGGCAGTTATCCTCTGGACAATCGGAACCGTATTTGTGGAGACTGTGGTCGTGGTTATTGCAGTATTTGCTTACAGCAAATTTAAAGGACAGATTGATCTTACGATTCCAAAGGAAGGAGGAAAAGTTGTTCTTATGGCAGCCAGATACCTGGTTCCCGCTCCGGTAGGAGTTCTCCTTCTAGGCGCAGCCTGTGCTGTCGTTATCTCCACAGGCATGAATTACCTCCTCTCTCCTACTACAACCATCATGCGCGATATTTACCAGCGTTTTGTAAAAGAAGAAGCTTCCCAAGGCACTATGGTCGCCCTCCAAAAAGTTTTTGTGGTTTTCCTCGGAGTAATTGCATTTTTCCTGGCCATGAGGCTGACTTCTGTGCTCGGAATGGCTTACTTTGCTTATACAATATACGGAGTTGCTATCACCCCTGCCCTCATCGCAGCTTTAGCCTGGAAAAGGGCAACCAAAGCTGGGGGGCTGGCTTCGATTATTTCAGGGACTGCGGCCTGTATAGCTCTGAAGGTCCTGGCAGAAGTCTTGCCTCCAGATAAAGCGCCAGAAGGCGATCCCTGGGGGATCCCTATCATCTATCCTGCTTTGATCATCTCTTTGGGCTCGTTGATTGTGGTCAGTCTTCTGACTAAAAAGCCAAAACCAGAGGAACTTGAAAAATTTTTCCCTGAGAAAAAATAAAACGCCAAAATGGTTTACCTGCTAACTATATTATTTTATCTTGTTGTTCTCTTTATCTTCGGCCTCCGCCTGACCAGACGGCTGAAGAGAAAAGAAGATTTCCTGGTTGCGGGCAGGAGCCTGACAGCGCCTGTGCTTGTGGGAACACTGCTTGCCAGCTGGATTGGCTCAGGAGATATTTTTAGCGTCTCTGATCTCAGTTACAACCACGGCTATTCTTCACTTATCGGCAGCAGCGGCGGCTGGCTGGGCATCATTATCGTCTTTTTTATAGCAGGCAGAGTCAGAACTTTTGGCCAGTTTACTGTTCCTGATATCCTGGAAGCCAGGTACAACAAATGGGCCCGAATTCTAGCTACTATAGCCACAATAATAGCCTACGTGACAATTGTCAGCTACCAGTTTCGAGGAGGAGGCTGGGTGCTTGATATTATCACCGGAGGAAAAATTCCCACAGAGACAGGAATAATGATCATAGCTGTATTTGTCATCACTTATACCCTGCTCGGCGGCATGATCTCTGTTGCTTACTTGGATATTTTTAACGGCATTGTGATGATAACCGGCATCTTTCTTGCCCTTCCCTTTCTCATCCATCATGTGGGAGGAATGGACTATATCGTGGCCAACGTGACCCCGAGAAGTCATCCTTTTTTAGGAAACATGTCCTGGACTCAAGCCATGGGATATTTTTTACCGACACTACTCCTTGCCCTGGGAATGGGAAACATGTACCAGCGCTTTTTCTCGGCTAAAAATGAAAAAGAAGCAAAAAAATCAGTCATAGGCTGGGTGGTGGGAGTTATCCTTTTGGGAGTCGCTCTGCAGAGTCTGGCAGTTGTGGGGAGCAGCTATTTCAAGGGTCTTGAAGCACAGGAGGCGGGAAAAATCATTCTCCTCGTGGCCCATAAAGGAGTCCCTGTCGCTGTGGGCTGTTTTCTCCTGGTGGCAATAGTAGCCATAATCATCTCCACTGCTAATAGCTTCCTTCTTGTGCCGGCCACAAACGTCATCAGGGATGTATACCAGCGCTTTATAAACCCCAACCTCCCAGATAAGAAAATGATTCTCTACTCGAGGTTGGCGGTAATTGCCTTGGGTTTTATCGCCTACTCTCTTATTTCCTTTTTCCCACGGATTCTGGATGCAGCTTATGCCGCCTACACTGTCTACGGCGCGGGAATCACTCCAGCCCTTGTGGCTGTCTTCTTCTGGAAGAGGGCAACGGTCTCGGGTGGAGTGCTGTCTATTTTGGGGGGAACAACAGTAACCATCGTCTGGGAAATCGTAAATAAAATCCAGGGCCATCCTCCTTTCGGTGTCCCGGCTATCTATCCCGCTTTGATCTTTTCTCTTGTTCTACTCTTCGGGGTAAGCCTTCTTACTCCTAAACCACCACCTGAGAAGTGGAGAGCATTTTTTAAAAATAAGGATTTGACCAGATGATCCCAATTTTAGCAAATATCAGGAGGAGCAATTGAGGACAGGAATTGTCAAGGATCAGCGTTACATGGAACACAATATGGGTGCCTTCCATGTGGAAAATCCGATGAGAATAGAAACAATCTACGACATGGTGGAAAAGGAAATTACTTTCCCTTATTTGGAGATAGAGCCTCGTCCTGCAACAGAGAAAGAAATTCAGATGATTCATTCTCCTGCCTATGTCAATCTGATCAAAGAGACTTCAGGCAAAGATAGAGTTGCTCTTGATCCAGATACAGCCACTTCAGCCCATTCTTATGAAGTTGCGCTGCTTGCCGCAGGCGGTTTATTAAAAGCTGCAGACTTGATAATGGAGGGAAAAATTCAAAATGGTTTTGCCCTCGTCAGGCCACCCGGTCATCATGCCGAACGAGAGCAGTCCGCTGGATTCTGTCTCTTCAACAATGTTGCTATCTGTGCTGAATATTTAATAAAAAAGCACGGTCTCAAGCGTATTCTGGTAGTGGACTGGGACCTCCATCATGGAAACGGAACCCAGCATTCCTTTTATGAAAGAAGCGATATTCTCTATTTTTCCACACATCAATTCCCTTACTATCCAGGAACAGGATACTGGAATGAAATAGGACTGGGAAGCGGTGAAGGTTTTACTGTCAACGTTCCACTTGCCGCAGGGAAAACAGACGAGGATTATCTCTTAATATTCAGAAAAATCCTCTCCCCTATCACGGCTCTTTACAAGCCAGAATTTATCCTGGTCTCCGCCGGTTTTGATATCTACCGAGCAGATCCGCTGGGAGGGATGATGGTAAGCGAAGAGGGGTTTGGGGCACTCACCTCTGAGCTTCTTACCTTAGCCCATGATTTTTCGAAGGAGAGGATACTTTTCACTCTGGAAGGAGGCTATGATTTGCAGGGTCTCAGGGAAGGAGTCAAGCAAGTCTTGCTCCAGCTAGCTGGAGAAGCAAAAAAACCGGAGATAGAAGAAAAAATTTCAGCCATTACCCTGAGGGAATTGATTCCAGTTTTTGAAACGCAGCAAAAATACTGGAAAGACCTCCGCGAGCCTAAGGCAAGAACATAACCTGCAGGGGCTAAATTCATCAATCCCAAAAAATGGGGACAGGCCCCATTTTTTGATTTATCAAGCCCACCTTATGGATTATGCACCCATAAATTTTCCCCCGCTACGATTCCTTTTTATTTCCACAAGTGCGGGCTTGATAAATCAAGCCCCTACAGAATATGAAAATTGTGTGTTTGATTCATCAAATACCTGCATCAATATACCAACAATTTTGAGGATCTCGAAGTCACTTCGTCGGCGTGTCCCGGAGTATCCCCTCAAAGTGTATTTATAACACTGCAATCGTCTTATTTTAAGGACATAATACATGCCTAAAATCAACAGATTAAGGAGAAAGAAAGGTTGGCATAGTATTTGCATTATAAATTATCTGGATTAGATGCAAGGAGAATTAAAATGAGAAAAATAACAGGAATTCTGATAGCGATTCTATTCTTTTTCTCACTTTCAAACGCAGAGGAGACTCAATACACAAACAATTCGTTTGCCCGGTTAAGCTACGTGAAGGGAGACATTTATATCCAGAGAGCAACTGACCTGGGTTATGAGGAAGCCGTTGTGAATATGCCCGTTTCAGAAGGCGACAGGATGGGTACTACTGATGGACGCGCAGAAATTTACCTGGGAAATGGAAATTATGTCAGATTGGACAACGAAACTAAAATAGACTTTTTGACCTTACCAAAAATAGAATCTGAGCTCATACGGATTCGAGTCTGGACAGGGAATATCTATTTCCGTGTGCGAGACTTAGAGGAAGAAAAGAATATTGAAATTCATACTCCAGATGTTTCTATTTATGTTCTGGATAATGGGCTTTACAGGATTGATGTGAGGCAGGGCAGTGAGACCGAAATATTCGTTTATGAAGGCATGCTGGAGGCGGCTGGAGAATCGGATTCTATCTTGATAAATAACGAGCAAAGAGTTGAGGTTGTAACTGGCCGTTTTACCTCTCAGCCCACTCGATTCTACGCGGTTGCTGAAGATAGTTTTGACAGATGGAGCGAATACAGGGATTCCCAGATCCGTAAGCGTATGGCAAAATCTTACCTGCCAGAAGAACTGGAAGATTTTGAATATGAATTATCTACGAACGGCGAATGGGTCTACATGGCTCCACATGGTCAAGTCTGGGTTCCCGGAGGGATTGATCCCAATTGGCGACCATACTACTACGGTCGGTGGACGTGGCTTAGTTTATGCGGCTGGACTTGGATTCCATACGAGCCCTGGGGTTGGTGCACATACCACTACGGCAGATGGCATTGGCGGTATGGTCTTGGCTGGTACTGGATCCCAACGAGAGTTTGGGGGCCTGCTTGGGTTAGCTGGTACTGGGGCTATGATTACTTTGGCTGGGCGCCTTTAAGTTACTATGGATATCCAGGTGTGATAATCAACAACGTGTACTATGGTCGGTTCCAAGGACGCGACTATCCTTACAACTCTCGCGCTCTTACAGTTATCCATAAAAATCAGCTCAAAGCTCGAAATGTCTCCAAGGTTGCCCTCTCTCAGGAGTCTGTTAAAAGTCTGGGTAAAATAAGTCTTTCCAGACAGCGCCTGCCTATAAGGCCCACAGGCAGCAAGATATCCGTCGAAAGGCTCGACGGCAAAAAGGTACTTCTCCGGAAAAAAAGCACTTCTGCGGAATCTGAGGTAAGAAAGCGCTCGAGTGGAACTACAGTCAGGAAGACCGAAGCTGTAGACTCAACTAGAGTCGGAAAAAAGGCGACTGAAAGAGTTTACCCTTCTCAAGAAAGAAAAGTCGTTAAGAAAAAATCAGAAGAAGAAGGCGAAACCAGAGTGAAAAACCAGACCTACAAGTCCAGAAGTTCCATCAAGAAAGATTCCTACGGTTATACATCCTCCCAGAAAGTAAGTGCAAAACAACCTTCGAAAAAAATAGAACCCAAAAAAAACAGTTCTTTTATCGGCCGGATTTATAAAAATATCTCTGGCTCAAGC
>CAYUXD010000046.1:4597-11300 GCA_964448655.1 uncultured Eubacteriales bacterium | reverse complement strand
GATAAAAAAGGGGAAAGGCAACTTTTTTTAAATATGTGGGTTTGATAAATCAAACCCCTACGAAATTTATGAAAAAGTAGCCTGTCCACTTTTTTTTATGATAGTATAGATATTTATTTTAAGTAACATGAAGCGATAAAATGGCTTCTAATCCAGATCATGAAAGGTGGGCTTGATGAATCAAGCCCCTACAAAGTAAAACATGGAGACTCATATGGCCTTTAAACCACAATGTATGGCAACCGGAATCGGAAGCTTCCCCCATCAAGATGCATCTGCAGCGTGTGAACTTATCTTAAACACAGCCCCCGAGATTCCTCTCTGGCCCCAGCTAGCCAGCATTGATTTCCGGGAGCAGATGGAGATTCAATTCGGTGAAGGCTTGCCCTGCATTGTGCTGGATGAGACCAAACAAAGGATGTATTTTGATACAAGCGGCGACCCTACAAGCGAGCTTGAAAAATTCTACGAAAACTACATGTCAGAAAACCTGGAATACTTCAAAATATCACCTGATTATGGACGCGGCATCTACGAGATGGAGAAGAAATTAGCTGAAAAAAATCTTCCTTCCATCAAATTTTTTAAAAGTCAGGTGACAGGCCCGGTTACTTTCGGACTGGCTATTGTGGATGAGAACAAGCGGGCAATCTACTACAATGATGTGTTTCGAGACGTTGTCGTTAAGGGAATGACGATGAAGGCCCGGTGGATTTTAAATAGATTTAAACCGCTGGGTTATGACCAGGTTTGTTTTGTCGACGAACCTATTCTTTCGGCTTTTGGCTCTTCTACCTATGTGAGTGTGCAGCGGGCAGATGTTATCAGCTTCATCAGCGAGGTGATCGAGGCTATTCATAAGGAAGGTGCCCTTGCCGGAGTCCACTGCTGCGGCAATACAGAATGGCCTATCTTGATCGATTCAGGCGTAGATATAATAAGCTTTGATGCTTTTGAGTTCGGCGAGACTGTCGGCTATTATCCCCAGCAGATAAATAAATTTCTGGACGGCGGCGGTGTTATAGCCTGGGGAATTGTCCCGACTTCGGAAAAAATTAATCAGGAGACTCCAGATTCTCTGGTAAAAAAACTAAACGAAAAAGTAAAAAACTTGGCAAGCAAGGGAATAGATGAAAATTTAATATGGGAAAGGTGTTTACTCACGCCAAGCTGCGGAACAGGCCCTCTTTCGGTGGAGATATCGGAAAAAATATTTCAGTATTTATCAGAAGTAAGCAAGCTTCTGCGCCAATAGGAGATAGATGCCCTTCCAATTACTACTGACATTCAATCTCATAACTTTAGAACAAGGCCAGTTTTAGATATAACCTTTAAGATATAGACAACATAAAATGAAAAAAACGGAACACAAGGCAAAGAGCCAGGACACTACCCAAACGAAGAAAAAAAGCATAGACAGCACGGTCAACCAAATGCTTGAAAGGACCAGCAAGATAGGCATAGAAACCGTCTGGGATCGCTCAGACCAGCAAAAGCCCCGCTGCGGCTTTGGTGAGCTAGGACTCTGCTGTGACACCTGTTACATGGGACCCTGCCGGATCAATCCTCACGGCAAAAGTCCCCAGAAAGGGGTCTGCGGGGCAACGGCTGAGGTGATTGTTGCCCGGAATTTTGCCCGCATGATTGCCGCCGGAGCAGCAGCTCATTCAGACCATGGACGAGGCGTGGCTAAAACTCTTCTTTTGGCCGCCAAATCCCCGGATTCAGGATATTCCATCAAGGATGTGAATAAGCTTAAAAAAGTAGCCAGAGTCCTGGAAGTTGAAGTTAAAGACAGGAAAAAAGAAGAAATAGCCGCCGAGGTTGCCGAGAAAGCACTGGAAAATTTTGGCCAGCAAGAAGGTGAAGTCTCCTTTATCAAAATGGCGCCCGAAACGCGACAAGCCCTCTGGCGGCAGTTAGACGTAGTTCCCCGGGGAATTGACCGGGAAATCGTGGAAATGATGCACCGCACCAACATGGGAGTGGATAGCGATCACCGGAACATCATGCTTCACGGGGTAAGGACAGCACTGGCTGATGGCTGGGGCGGCTCCATGATTGCCACCGAGCTCCAGGATATACTCTTTGGCACTCCTTCCCCTATTCGAGGCAAGGTGAATCTCGGCGTCCTATCAGAAAAGGATGTTAATATCGTGGTTCACGGGCACGAACCTGCGCTTCCAGAAATGCTTGTCCTTGCCTCCCAGGATAAGGAATTGATTAAGCTGGCTAAATCAAAGGGTGCCAAGGGAATTAATCTGGCCGGCATTTGCTGTACCGCCAACGAGATTCTATTGCGCCATGGAGTGCCCATTGCCGGCAACGTCCTCCAGCAAGAACTGGCAATAAGCACAGGTGCTGTGGAAGCCATGATTGTCGATGTCCAGTGCATCATGCCTTCTCTATCTGAGGTTTCCAAGTGCTTTCATACTAAACTCGTTACAACCTCTTCCAAGGGAAGGATGGAGGGTGTCAAACATCTTGAATTCTCAGAAAAAAATGCGCTCCAGACTGCCAAAGAAATTATCAGGGAAGCGATTCTAAATTTTCCCAACAGGGGAGAGGTTGATATCCCCAAAGAGAAAATGGACCTCATCGCCGGTTTCAGCCATGAAGCGATCAATTACATGCTGGGTGGAACATTCCGCACCTCATACGTTCCCCTTAACGACAATGTCATCAACGGAAGGATAAAAGGTGTGGCTGGAGTTGTGGGCTGCTGCAATCCCAAAGTGATTCATGACAAGTCCCATGTAGGCCTGGTTGAGGAGCTCATCGCCAACGATATCCTGGTCGTTCAGACAGGATGTTCGGCTATTGCTTGCGCCAAAGCAGGATTTCTCACACCAGAATCGGCCGTCAAATATGCTGGAGAGGGCCTGACCGAAGTCTGCAAGGCGGTCGGCATGCCTCCTGTGCTTCATTCAGGATCATGCGTGGACAACAGCCGCATTCTAATCGCGCTTTCGGAAATGGTTAAAGTCGGCGGCTTAGGCAAAGATATCAGCGAACTTCCTGTGGCAGGGGCTGCTCCTGAATGGATGAGCGAAAAAGCCATCTCTATCGGTCATTATTTTGTTGCCTCAGGAGTTTTCACCGTGTTTGGGGTGGGACTTCCGGTAACGGGAAGCGAGACTTTCTGCCGGCATATCTTTAAAGAATTTGAAAATATCTTTGGCGGCATGTGGGCTGTTGAGCCTGATACGAAAAAAATGGCTGCCCTAATCATTGATCATATAAACAAAAAGCGAGAAAAACTGGGCATCAGCAAGGCTAAAGAACGCGTGCTGTACGATATGAAAATGAGAAGGGAACTAAAAGTTTGATAGATCAAACCCCTGCAGAGAAAAAATGGAAAAAATGGGGCCAGGCCCCATTTTGTATAGGTAATATCTATGTCTAAACTCATTGCTACGAGAGCCATTCGTGGAGCTCACAAACTGGTTTCTCGCGCCGAAAAAGAGCTCAATCAGGCTATAAAAGAAAAAAGCGCTCAAACTAAAGTCGAATTCCCGAATACTGGCTATTTTCTGCCCATTTCTCATGGGATACTGGGAATGAAAATCGAAACCCTCGAAGGACTCAAAGAATTATTGGAGGAAGCGAAAAAATTGCTGCCGCCTGTTCCTGATGAGAAACTCTGGGTTCCTTACCTCGGGCATACCCTCGATGCTGGTATGGCTACTCTCTTTGCTGATGAAATAATAGAGGCCATTAAATACACACAGAACCCACTCCCTTATCTGCCAGAGCTCAATCCAACTGACGATCAGCTCTGGCTGGGGGCGGCTAACGATGTTATCATGAGAGAAAGAGGAATCGAGTTTGTAGACGGCACAGCCCCTGGTTTTGCCGCCTGCGTGGGCTACTGTCCGACAAACGAAGCGGCCGTAAAGATCGCCCGGGAACTGCAGGAAAAAAATCTTTATGTGTTCATGTCAGCAGCCACAGACGGCAAATCCATGGCCCAGCAGCTTCGGGAAGAAGGGATCCAGATGGGCTGGGAAACAAGGCTTGTTCCTTTTGGTGACGATGTAACCGCCACCATTCACTCCCTGGGTTTCTCGACAAGGGTCGCCCTCTCCTTTGGCGGAGCTCAACCAGGCGATTTCCAGAGAGTTTTGCATTACAACAAAAACAGAGTCTTTGCTTTTGTCCTTGCCCTGGGACCTGTCGACGATGAAAAGCATGCCCAGGCTGCGGGAGCGATAAATTACGGCTTCCCGACCATCTCTGAGACTGACATCGACCAGATTCTGCCCACCGGGATCTGTACTTATGAACATGTGGTCTCTCCAGTATCGCTTGACAAAATTATATCCAGAGCGATCGAGGTTAGGGGCTTAAAAATCACCATCACCAAGGTACCCATTCCGGTTCCTTTTGGGCCTGCTTTTCAAGGCGAAAGGATACGAAAGGAAGATATGCACGTCGAGCTGGCCGGGCAGACAAAACCCGGCTTTGAATATTTAACAACTAAAAACCTGGATGAAGTGGAAGACGGGAAGATAGAAGTCATCGGCCCTGAGATTGATGAAGTAGAAGAAGGAAGCAAGATTCCCCTCGCTTTCTGGGTCGAGGTGGCGGGGCGCGAAATGCAGCCTGATTTTGAGCCTATCCTGGAGCGTCAAATCCATGATTTTATAAATTGTGCCAACGGCATCTTCCATATGGGCCAGCGGGATATCAACTGGATCCGGGTCAGCAAAGAAGCTAAAGCCAAAGGCTTTAAATTCAAGCATTTTGGTTCCATCCTCCATGCCAAGCTTCACGGAGAATACGGAAAGATCTTTGATAAAGTTCAAATAAAAATCTATACGCGTGAAAAAGAGATCCTTGACCTCATCGCTGTGCCCCGCCAGGTTTATCAGCAGCGCGATGCCCGCATAGCTGATATGACTGATGAAGCGGTTGATACGTTCTACTCCTGTACGCTGTGCCAATCATTTGCCCCAAATCATGTCTGCATTATCACCCCTGAACGCTCAGGGCTTTGCGGGGCTTACAACTGGTTGGACGGAAAAGCTGCCTACAAGATAAATCCAACAGGGCCGAATCAGCCCGTGAAAAAAGGTAAAGTCATCGATGGCCTAAAAGGCCAGTGGCAGGATATCAACGAATTTGTGTACAACAACTCACACAAAACACTGGAGGTCTTCAATGCCTACAGTATCATCGAATACCCGATGACCTCCTGCGGCTGTTTCGAGTGCATTTCCTGTGTCTTGCCTTCGACCAACGGCATAATGACTGTTTTCCGCGATCATACGGGAATGACGCCCATCGGCATGAAATTTTCTACATTAGCCGGAACAGTTGGCGGCGGATTGCAAACTCCAGGATTCATCGGCCACAGCAAACACTACATCGGAAGCCAAAAATTTATCAGTGCCGAGGGAGGTGTGAAGCGGATTGTCTGGATGGATAAAGCACTCAAGGAAGAGATGGAGCCGATGCTGAGGGAACTGGGAAAGCAGCAGGGTATAGAGGACTTTTCTGAGATGATCGCAGACGATACAGTGGCCATAACCGAAGCAGAAGTTCTGGAATTTATCACCAAAAAGAACCACCCGGCCCTCTCCATGCCGCCGCTGTTTTAAGAAAAATGAGAGGAAAAAAGGGGACAGGCTACTTTTCCAGCGGCTGCTGTCTCTTTAATTTATTATGTCAACGAAGAAAGGAAATATCCCTCTATACAAGAAAAAGTAGCCTGTCCCCTTTTTTTTGAAAAATCATGAAAACAATAGCGATCTCAGGCAAAGGCGGGACGGGCAAAACTACTATCGCCGCCTTGATCATCCGCTGGTTGAAAGAAAATAAAGCGAGACCCATCCTGGCTGTTGACGCCGATTCTAACGTCAACTTAAACGATGTGCTCGGAGTAGAGCTCAAAGAGACGATCGGGGTTATCAGGGAAGAGGCAAAGACTTTAGCCCATAAATTGCCGGGAGGGATGACGAAACACCAGTTCCTCGAATACAAGATTCAAACCAGCCTTGTGGAAACGCCAGATTTTGACCTCATTGCCATGGGCCGGCCTGAGGGACCGGGCTGCTACTGCTATGCCAATAATTTGCTGAGAGATATCCTGAGAACTCTTAGCGCCAATTATCAGTATGTTTTGATCGACAACCAGGCAGGGATGGAACATCTGAGCCGACGAATAGCCCAGGATATCGATTATATGCTTATAATATCTAATCCTTCAGTGAGAGGAATCCGTTCTGCAGCAAGGATAAGCCGTCTCATAAAAGAATTAGATGCTCGCATCCGTGAGAAGTATCTCATCCTGAACCGCATCCAAAATTCCATCCCTCAGCAAGTAAAGAAAATTATTGAAGAAGAGGGACTGAAACTTTTACAGTCCATCCCAGAGGATGAAAAATTATTGGAAATGGATCAAAACGGGAAGCCGATCGGACACATCACGGCCGATTCTCCTGCTTATCTGGCAATAGACGAATTATTAATAAAACTACTGGATCTAAAAAAGGGGACAGGCCCCTTTTATTCAAAAAAGTAAAAGAATGACTTTTGAAGACTGGAAAGAAAAAAATGGGGCCTGGCCCCATTTATCTGGCCCCATTTATTAAAATAAATCAATGACATTTGAAATTCCTGCGGAAACCAATCCCGGCAAGATAGTTGAAGTCACCATCGGCGCCACATCAGAAAACGGAGGCACACGCTCCCACACCGT
>CAYUXD010000046.1:0-4587 GCA_964448655.1 uncultured Eubacteriales bacterium | reverse complement strand
CTCTGGGCGGCAGCACAGCCTTGCCTTTTCATTTTTTTGAGGGAGAACATCCCCGTCGTCCAGTAGTCGCCATGGAAGTTTTCGATAAACCCCAGGCGAAATATCTCGGCTCTTTAATGGATTATTTCCGCGACGTCATCGACAAGCCTGCGGAAATGGCAAAAAAATGTGTTGAGGAATACGGAGCCGAGCTCATCAGTGTGCGCCTGGAAGGAACGCATCCTGAAAAGGGAAACAAAAGCGCTGAGGAGGCAGCCGAAATTGTTAAACAAGTGCTCGAAAGTGTGAGTGTCCCACTCATCATTTCAGGGCACAGTCACTTTGAGACAATAAACCAGGTCATGAAGAAAGTCTGTGAAGCGACAGAGGGCGAAAACTGCCTAATAAACTATGTAGAAACTGATAATTATAAGACTATTGCTGCTGCCTGTATCGCTTATAATCACACACTTGTTGCTCAATCTCCGATAGACGTGAATCTTGCCAAGCAGTTGAATATTCTTTTAACAGAGATGGACTTCCCTCCAGAGAGAATCGTGATGGACCCTTTAACAGGAACTCTGGGATACGGACTGGAATACACCTACTCTATCATGGAGAGAATTCGAAACGACGGCTTGGCAGGAGACAAAATGCTTGCCTTTCCTCTGCTCATAAATCCCGGGTATGAAAGCTTCCATGTCAAAGAAACCTGGGCTTCAGAGCAGGATTATCCTGACTGGGGAAATCTGGAGCAGAGAGCTGCCTACTGGGAAATCGCTACAGCTATAAGTCTATTAATCTGCGGTGCAGAATTACTGATTATGTATCACCCCCAGGCTGTTGAAGTCGTCAAAAAGAAGATTGCAGAAATGTACGAGTCGAAAAAGAAAGAGTAATCATGGCCTTATCCGGATTAGATATATTCAAACTCCTGCCTAAAACCAATTGCGGTGATTGTAGCGTCCCAACCTGTATGGCTTTTGCCATGAAACTGGCTCAGAAAAAAGCTGAATTAAGCGCCTGTCCCCATGCTTCCAAAGAGGCAAAAGCAACGCTTGGAGCGGCCAGCGAGCCGCCTATTCGCTTGGTGAAGATAGGAGGCGCACATTCCCTGGAGGTTGGTAATGAAACCGTTATGTTCCGCCACGAAAAAACATTCTTCCACCAGACAGGAATTGCTATTGAGATTCGAACTTCTGAGGGAGAAAAAAAGCTTCTCGCGAAAATAAAAGAGATTGAAGGTTATGCGGTCGAGCGGGTGGGTGAGGAACTCCAATCTGACTTGTTCTTCATCTATCATGATTCAAAAGACAGGGAAGATTTTTTGCGAACGATAAAGCTTGTTAAAGAAAACTCAAACAAAGGAATCATACTGGATTGTTCTGATGAGGAGCTTTTAAGAGAAGGAGTAGAACTTATAAAAGATGATCGGCCTGGAGTACTCCTGAAAAAGGAACTTCAAGTTAATGACATCGAGCTGGCTAAAGCCGCTAATGTCAATCTTATATTGACAGGTCAGTCATTCGGGGATTTAGAGAAGCAGGCAGAGCGAGCAAGAAGCTCTGGAGTGAACAACTTGATTCTAAACCTCAAGTCACAGAATATCGGTCATCAATTGCAGGATAACACCATCCTGAGGCGCAGCGCGCTAAAGAAACACTTTAAACCCTTCGGATATCCTCTTTTTACCCATGTTCAGGCAGAGAATGAATTCGATTTGCTGGCTAAAGCTTCAATGCTGCTTTGCAAATATTGTTCTATCATCGTTCTTCCTGAGTACGACAAAGCCCTGCTTTACACTCTTTTTACCCTCCGCCAGAATATCTATACCGACCCTCAGAAACCGATTCAGGTTGACCCCAAGGTTTATCCCATAGGAGAGCCCACGCCTGAATCGCCTGTTTTTGTTACCACCAATTTTTCCTTGACATATTTTATGGTATCAGGAGAGATTGAAAACTCAGGGATTTCAGCCCATCTGGTAGTAGCCGATGCCGAAGGCCAATCCGTTCTCACAGCCTGGGCTGCGGGCAAGTTTGGGGGCGAAACGATCGCCAGGTTTATTAAAAATATAAAATTAGAGGAGCAGGTTAAAACGCGAAAAATTGTGATTCCCGGGTTTGTCGCTCAGATAAGCGGCGACTTAGAGGAGAATCTTCCCGGATGGGAAGTTATCGTGGGCTGCCAGGAGGCTTCTGATATCCCGTCATTTATTAAGAGCGTCAAGCTTACATAAGCTATAAGATATAAATAACGAGAGAATGACAGCGAAAAAACCTCAAAAAAGAAAAAAAGAATTCACGGTGAAGTTCCTTCCGTTTGAAGTCAGCGTTGAAGTACCGCCAGGAACAAGCATTCTTGATGCTGTTAAGACAGCCGATCTACCTCTGAAAACGACTTGTGGAGGGAAAGGGACATGCGGCGATTGCGTCGTTCAAATTATTAGTGGCTCCTACCACAGCAAGCTATCGGCTGCCCTATCAGATAAGCTTGCTTCTCAGGGCTTCTCCTTGGCCTGCCAAACAGAAGTTACTGATAACATCACTGCCCAGCTTCCCCAGTTTCGTGAACTGGCCATCAAGAGTATCGTTGATTCGAAATTTTTTGAAGAGCAGAAAGATAGAATTTCCGGATTATATGAAATTGATCCCGCTGTAAAAAAAATCGAGCTGAATCTTCCTCCCCCTACTCTGGAAGATAACTACAGCGATTTAAAAAGAATTGAGCGAGAACTTCAAAAAAAACTCTCTTTAAAAAAGCTAAGCTGTGAATATTCCGTCTTAAAAAAATTGGCTCATTCTGTCCGTAAAGATCAAGGGAAGATAAGCGTCATTCTATTCATATCAGGAAATGAGGTGACAATCATAGATGCTGTCCCTCAATCCGAGGAAAAAAGGCTATATGGTGTTTCCTGTGACATCGGAACCACGACTGTAGCTTTGCATCTGGTAAATCTTGGAAGTGGAAAAATCGAAAGTACTGCTTCAAGCTTAAACCAACAGATAACAGGCGGCGAAGATATTATTTCGCGCATAAACTATGCCCAAAAGCCTGAAGGATTAAAAAAACTCCACGAGCTTATTATTTTAACGGTCAACAATCTTATTGAAATGGCATCACAAGCAGCTCAAATTGCTCCCTCAGACATCTATTACGCTTCTCTCTCCGGGAATACGACTATGTTTCATCTCCTCCTGAATCTTGAGCCACGCTATATCAGAGAAGAACCTTATGTCCCTACCTTCAACGAGGTCCCTACTATCTTGTCCAGGGATCTGGGATTAAAAATGAACCATGAAGGAAGAATTCACTGTGCCCCTGCTGTGGGGAGCTATGTAGGTGGCGACATCACGGCAGGGCTGCTTTGCACGCCTCTGCTCCGGGACTCAACCAAAATTTCCCTGTTCATCGATGCTGGGACCAACGGCGAACTTGTCGTAGGCAATAAGGACTGGCTTGTGACCTGCGCCTGCTCGGCTGGTCCTGCTTTTGAAGGCAGCGGAATAAAATGCGGGATGCCTGCCTCAGAAGGGGCACTTGAAGAAATAAAAATGCTCGCAAGCGGCGATCTCGAATATAAAGTCATCGGTGGCTCAAAGCCCAAAGGCATCTGCGGCTCAGGATTGGTTGACCTTCTGGCTGAGCTATTCATCCATGGTTATGTTGACCGCCATGGAAAATATAGCGAGAAAAAAGCAAGTGAGAAAATCGTCGAAGCTGAAGAAGGGAAGGGCTTCCTCGTAGAAGAAAGCAAAAACAGTTTTTGGGGGAAAGATCTGATTATCACCGAAAATGATATCTCGAATCTTATCCGGACCAAAGGTGCGGTGTTTTCCGCGTGTTCGCTTTTGTTAAAAAACGTTGGCCTGAGCTTTGATAAAATAGATTCATTCTACATTGCCGGCGGATTCGGCCAGCATTTGAACATTGAGAATGCTATCCGCATCGGTCTTTTGCCCGATCTTGAGCGCAAGAGGTTTCACTATCTGGGAAATAGCTCTCTTCTCGGAGCCTACCTTATTCTGCTTTCTGATAAAAATAAAGCCTTAGCCGATGAAGTAGCCCAAAAAATGACCTATATTGAATTGAATACAGAACCTAATTACATGAACGAATTTACGGGAGCATTATTTCTGCCACATACAGATATTAAGCTGTTCCCCTCAGTAAAGACTGTATAGCGTGGTCAAAAAAGACCTGAAGTGGGCAGAGTGGCTGGGAGATTTCAATTTATCAACTTAAATTATTTACCGGGATGAGTTTTAAATCTTTTATGATTTCAAAATGAGCAACATTCCTGGTTAAAAGAGGAAGAGAGTTGGCAATACAGATCCCTGCAATAAGAATGTCCTGATTGCCAATTAGCTTTCCTTTAGCCTTCAATTGTGTAAAGATTTTTCCTGCGATTGCTGCTTCGATCGTATTCAAAGGACATATAAAGACGTTTTTAACAAAATTCTCGATTTGTTCAAGCCTTTTTTTTCCTGAAATGCCAGCATAAAGTTCAAAGACAGATACAGAAGTGATCGCTAATTTATCTTCTTCAATTATTTTAGAGACAGCTTGAGCAAACGGAGGTATATCAGCAAAGAAATCTATGATTAC
>CAYUXD010000045.1:4838-11326 GCA_964448655.1 uncultured Eubacteriales bacterium | reverse complement strand
TCAGGATAAAATCTGACTCTTTCCAGTATATCTCGGGCATGAACAGCAGTCACATAGGATTTCTTGTCTACGTTTTTAACACCCGCAAGCCTCAATTTATCAAATCCTGTATTTTTCATATTTCGGGCGACAAGGCCGATGTTTTCTGGATTTTTAGGACGGACAAGGACGACAGCAAATTTCATCTTCTGGTTAATTTTGTTTGTCTGACTGACTAGAATTTTTTTAATTATCTTGGTCGCTTTCTTCCTTTTTTTTCTCTTCTTCCTTTTTTTCCTTTTTCCCCTTTTTTCTCTTTTTTTGCTCTGGTATCTCTTTGATGATTTTTTTTGCTAGATTCTCACTTTCTATCCAGTTTACTGTTAAATCAATAATCACCTTCAGGTCATTTAGATCTTTATCCCCCCATTTTCTATAATAATGACTTTCCCCATCACTAAGCCATGCTGCCATTTTAGCACATTCCTTTATCCTTAAATCATCAACATACTGTTCGATACAATCAAGCAAGCTCTTATTTTCTATTTCTTCCTTTTCATCTTTTTTTTCATGGATTAAATAGTCTTTTATTAAAAATTCAAGAGCCCTCCTGTAGCCAGCACCACAGATATTCCTGAGTCTCCTTTGCTCTGCTATTTGGGCTTCATTATAAACTTCACAAAATTGAGCTGATATATTTGTTATTGTTTCAGAAAAAGCTTTCTCTTTAATTCTTATAGGTTCACTGCTGCTATAATAGTATTCAGTTTCCAGCTTACTTCTTTCATCTGCCGTCGAGAGGCGATAGGAAGCAATAAAAAGCTTTTGGCAGTTTTCTTTTGGGCATTCGAATACTGCTTGTAATCCTCTCTTATCCATCCATGCGTACCTGTAAACAGGTTTTATACTACTGTGGCATAAAGGACAAAAATCTTGAATCTTATTTACTTTGAAATCCTTTGTATGTAAGGCGAGGTCAATCTCGTATTCTGCTTTTATGGTTGTAGTCATCCATCACATCCTTAATCAGAGGTTTATCCAGGCGAGTACTACCATTTTACATTAGTCGCAGTTTGAAAAGCAACGAGCAGATCGATAGTAAGTGGGGTCAGGTCTTGTTTGTTCTACCCCCCGATGAACTGAAAACTATCTCTAAGGGCAATTCTCGCTAAATTAATTAATACTTCTAATTAATATTTCCCGGTGCTTCCAAACCCTTCTTCCCCGCGCGACGTGTTCTCCAGTTCCTCTGCCTCGACAACCTTAACCTCAGTAACGGGCTGGACTAAAAGCTGAGCAATCTTCATCCCTTTCTCGATGACAAAGGCTTCGTTTCCAAGGTTCACCATAACTACCCGGACCTCCCCCCTGTAGCCTGAATCGATAACTCCTGCCAGCCGATGGACTCCTTTAAGGGAGATTCCGCTCTTATCCCACACCAACCCTACATAGCCATCGGGAACAGCCACTCTAATTCCTGTGGGAACAGCCTTGACCTCTCCTGCTTCCAAAACACAATCTATCGAAGAGAAAATGTCCAACCCAGCATCTCCTTTATGCTGATAAAGGGGAAGTTTGGCATCCTCGTGAATTCTTTGAATTTTGAGTTCCATAGTTCAGACGCCTTGGATTCTGATTTCTGAAAAATAGGGCTCTGCAATCTTGGCTAATCCCTGAACCTCTTCCCGACGATAAGGTTTTTTTTGAAGATAGTGACTATCCAGAGTGTTCAGGGCAACAAATTGCTGGAGTTGGAAAATCTTGGCGCCATCGAGCATCTTACAGATTTTTTTAATATCTTCTGGTCCTACTAGATCAGGTACTACAGTCGTTCGGAAAACATACTCAAGGCCCGAATTCTTGATGATGTCCACGCTTCGCACAATGTCTTCTTCATTCACCGTAGCTCTGGTTACTTCTTGATACCGCGCCAGGGGAGCTTTTACATCCATAGCGATATAATCAACGAGTTTCTTCTGAATGAGATCTTCAAGCCTTGAAGGGAAGGAACCATTGATATCGATTTTCACCAAAAGGTTCCTATCTTTTATGAGAATAAGTAAGGTTTCTAAATCATCATGAAGCAGGGGTTCTCCGCCGGAAATGCAGATGCCCTCAAGCCAGCCTTTTCTCGAATCAAGAAAGCTGAGGAAATAATCCAGGGGAAAGGTGGGCAGAATCTCGGGTCGAAGCACCAGATCAGAATTGTGACAGAAGGGACACCTGAAGTTACACCCGCCTAAGAATATTGTTGAGGAAATATGTCCGGGAAAATCTTTAGGGGCAAATTTTTCTAAGCCCTTGATCTCAACCAATCCTCTAGCTCCTTAGGATTATTTAACACGGTAACAACTTCTCCATTCTCCTGAAGGACCAGGGTGGGGATGACGATCGCTCCTTTATCATCGCGTTTGAGACAGCCTAAGAATTCTCTTATTTTCAACTTGCTGTCTTTTAGAACAAGGTTACATTCCTGTCCTTCAAGATTTGCCCCTCCTAAATATTTCTTTATTTCCTCGCATTTTGAACAATTTGGATAGGTAAAAAGAAAATATTCCATCGTCTAACCTATTCTTGAGTAGGGGGTTCTTTCTTGGAATTCTTGCTGCTTGCCATCGTTCCAGGTGCTAACAGGCCTCAGGTAACCGACTATCCTGGAGTAAACTTCTGTCTCTTCCCCGCATTCAGGACACTTGGGGAACTCTCCCTTAACATATCCATGATTCCGGCAGACGCTAAAAGTGGGAGTGATACTGAAATAGGGAATTCTTGTTTCAGCAATCTTCCTCACTAATTTTTTGCATGTTTCCTTGTCAATTGCTTCAGGGAGAAAGGCATGAAATATAGTTCCCCCTGTATAAAGCGGTTGAATAGCCTTTTGATGCTCCACGGCTTCGAAGATATCTCGAGTTGCGTCCACATTGAGCTGGGTAGAATTAGTGAGATAGGGATACTTCTCTGTTCCTGCAGTGATGATGTTGTGGTATTTCTGCTTGTCAAGCCTTGCCAGTCGGTAAGAAGTGGATTCCGCCGGCGTTGCCTCCAAATTATAAATATTGCCTGTCTCCTCCTGAAATTCTTTGATCATATCTCTCATGAATTCTAGGACTTCTAAGGTGAATTCTTTTCCTTCTGGAGTGCCGATCCCTTTTCCCAGAAAATTCAGACAGGCCTCATGCATGCCGCAAATACCGATGGTGGAAAAATGATTATCAAAATGACCAAGGTAGACCCTGGTGTAAGGCATCATTCCCTTGGTCATCATGTTGTTGACGACCTCTCTTTTGGTCTCGAGCGACTCTTTCGCCAATATCATTATATTTTTTAAGCTGGTAAAGAACTCTTCACGCGAACTTGATTCATAACCAATTCTGTTGAGATTTATGGTTACAACCCCTATCGAACCTGTAGAATCGCCTGGTCCCCACATGCTGCCAGGTCTTCTCTGGAGTTCCCGCAGGTCAATGTTTAAACGACAGCACATGGCCCTTATGTCACCGGGATCCAGGTTGGTACCGATATAATTTTGAAAATAAGGGATTCCATACTTGGCCGTGACTTCAAAAAGAAGATTGGCGTTAGGAGAATCCCAGTCAAAATCCTTGGTAAGATTGTACGTTGGTATCGGAAAAGTAAAGACACGGCCCTTCTGGTCTCCTTTGAACATCAACTCCAGAAAAGCCTTATTGATCATATCCATTTCTTTCTGGTAATCTCCGTAGGTCGAATCCTGCTCTTCTCCTCCGATAATAACATTTTTGTCCTTCATGTCTCCGGGAACCGTCCAATCAAAAGTCAGGTTGGAGAAAGGAGTCTGCCATCCCCATCGAGAGGGAACATTCAATCCAAAGATAAGTTTCTGGATATCTTGTTTAACTCTTTCGTAGTCAAGGTTGTCGGCTCTAACAAAAGGGGCAAGAAGAGTGTCGACACTGGAAAAAGCTTGAGCCCCAGCAAATTCTCCTTGCATCGTCCCGATAAAATTCACCATATGCAGAGTTGCCGTTTCCATATGTTTGGCGGGAAAAGAATGGACTTGATTGGGCACATGACCGAATCCTTTTTTGAGAAGGTTCTCCAATGACCAGCCCGCACAATAGCCCACAATAGGGTAGGAAAGGTCATGGACATGGAAATCTCCCTCCATGTGAGCCTTCTTGATCTTATCTGAATAAAGCTGGTTCAGAGCGAAATTCGAAAGAACCTCGCCAGAAACTCTGGCATTCAGCCCTGAAAAACTCATCATGCCTTCGTTGCTGTTCTCTTTTATCTTCCAATCGACATCATTGATGTAATCCCTGATCAGTCTCTCCAGATTGATACCAGTCTCTCTTGCCTCCCTGATCTCTTTGTGCCTATCTCTGTAAAGTATGTATGACTTAGCAATCTCATGATATCCTCGCTTCATAAGTACCATCTCTACGATGTCTTGAATCTGTTCCACAGAGGGAATGGTATAGCCTCCGAATTTTTCCTCCAGCATGAAAGTCACAATATCAGAAACTGTTCTGGCAGCACCATTATCTGTGAGTCCGTGAGATTCCATGGCCTTATAAACTGCGTTTGTAATCTTGTCCTGGACAAAATCAGCAATATTGCCGTCTCTTTTCTTTATTCTTGATACTGTCCTCTGCATATGCCGTCTCCTCTCTCTATACATACAAAGAATTAACTGCTCATTTTTTCTCATTCCCCAACAGAAAAATACCAGAATTAGCGCTTTCTAACCCCTCAAAAAAAAGAAACGGGGAAGGAAAAAATTCCATATGTTGTATATTCCTTGAATGAGAGATACAAAATGTTGTATCTGCGACAAAAAATCTATACCCTCCTATCTTCTTTGTCAAGTATTATTTCAAAATTTTTTATTTTTTTTTATTTTTGTCTTTTTAAACGGTGCGTGATTCATATCTTTTCTTATTGTTTGATGTTTTTTGTTCTTTTTATCATAAATTATTAAAGTGCGGGCTTGATAAATCAAGCCCCTACATTAAGAATATAATTTATCCAGTGTTGAGATTTGATCTATCTTGCCCAGGGGCTTGATTTATCTTGTGTAGGTGTTTGATCTATCCAGTGCACGTGTTTGATTTATCAAACACACATTTTATAGTATTAATAAAGAGGTGATAAATGAGAATAATTGAAGTCAAAACTCAGGCCAGAGAAGAATTGGTGGATATAACAGCAAGAGTCAGGAAAGAGCTGGTCTCTTCAGGCGTTAAAGACGGAACCTGCTATGTCTATGTCCCCCACACAACAGCCGCAGTGACCATCAACGAGAGCGCTGATCCCTCTGTTAAAGAAGATATCCTCATGACTCTGAGAAAAATCGTTCCGGATTCCCTCGCCTACAGACACTCTGAAGGAAACTCTCCTGCCCATGTTAAAGCCTCTCTTATTGGCTCCTCGATTAAGGTCATCATAGAAGATGGGCAGCTTTCTCTCGGAACTTGGCAGGGTATCTTCTTCTGCGAATTTGATGGTCCCAGAAACCGGAGAGTCTTTATAAAAGCTTCTTCTTAAGAATCCAGGCAATTTCGTGCCACGAAGGGATGACCGCCAAAATCTATTTTTCAAACAATTTAGAAAGAAAGTCCTGTTTCCTTGAGAATTGCTTCAAGGTCGGTTTGAGGCCCCATGTGGATTCCGTTTATTCCTAATTTTGCGGCTGCTTCGATATTCTCTTCTCTATCATCGATAAAAACGCATTCCTTGGCCGGAAACTCGGCCCTCTTTAAGGCTTCTTTGTAGATATGAGGATGGGGTTTCATAAACCCGACCTCGAAGGATAGGACATATGCATCAAAAATCAGGATTTCGGGAAATGTCTTTTTTATAAAGCCGTAGCGCATGGTATCTGTGTTGGAAAGCAAGATAAGCCTGTAGTTTCTCTTCAACCTCTTCATGATTTGAAGCACAGGTGGATTAAGAGAAAACACGTCGTTATAGATAGAGAAGAAGGTATCGTAATCTACGCGCGCTTCTAGTTTTTGTATGACTCGTGCGTGAAAATCCCGGGGTGTTATCTCTCCTTTATCAAAGAATTCGACAAGCTCAAAATGAGCAGAGGCCAATTTTCGAATCTCTTCTTTTGAATGAAGAGAATAATCTGCAATTTTTTCGAAAAAAATATTATTGTCAAAAAAGATAATCACTTTGCCCAGGTCTGATATCACACAGCGAATCATGGAAATCACATTTTTAAGAAAAATCGAGATATTGTATAACAGAATAAAATAATAAACTCAACCTGCTCAAATTGACATCGATTTTTTCCTGTGATATAAGCGATTGCGCTAATTAACTGTTGAAACCAAAAAACAGATGAAACCGCTGCAATCCAAACCTGTCTCTGTAGACCTTGTTTGCATGTAAGCACAGACATGTGCACAGGCGGGACGTAAAGGCGGAAAAGCAAATTCCTGCCACCATTATCATTGATTTAGATTTCGTTAGCTTAGATTCTTAAACTGAAAGGAAATAGCCTTATGACCGTAAAGAACGAT
>CAYUXD010000045.1:0-4828 GCA_964448655.1 uncultured Eubacteriales bacterium | reverse complement strand
ATGAGCCGAATGGAGTTTTTCATCCAGCCAGGGCTCTGTACCGTTATACCATCTTGGTTTTCGTTGCTTCCCTTAGCTTTGGGAGCTATTTCGCTTACGATATTGTTGGGGCGATTGCACCCACATTAATAGAAGAATTGGGTGCGGCTCGAAGAACGTTGGGTACCTTTTACACTATGTATCATGTTGCTGCAATTCTCTTTGTGCTGATCGGAGGTTTTCTTATTGATCGCTTGGGAACCCGCAAGGCAAGTCTTTCGTTTTCTTTGTTGGTTTTGGTCGGGGCAGGTTTGGTATGGACTGCCAAGAGTATTCCAATGTTTTTTATCGGGCGCTTCATCTTCGGTGCCGGTTCGGAACCTCTGATCATTGCTCAAAGTGCCATCCTTGCCCGCTGGTTCAAAAACAAAGAGCTGGCGTTCTCTTTTGGGGTCACTCTTACGGTGAGTCGTCTGGGGACCTTATTTGCCTTTAATACCGGCGAATTGATTACCAGCCATTTTGGTAACTTTCGATACGCCCTGTTTATCGCTGCAATAGCCTGTGCCATATCCATTATTGGCAATATCTTTTACATTATAATGGATCGCCGTGGAGAATTGGCCCTTAAATTGAAAGATGAGAGAGTCGAAGAAAAAATTGTTTTCAAGGATATTAAAGAATTTACGCCGACGTTCTGGTACGTGACTATGCTTTGTGTAACTTTCTATTCAGCAATTTTTCCTTTTACAGCCCTTTCAACCGATTTTTTTGTAGATAAATGGGGTATCGCCCGCGTATCTGACGTGAGCGGCGGGTTTCTCTATCAAGTTTTCTCCAGCTTACTGCATATGTTCAGCACTGCTGGAGGTGTTACTTCAATCATTATCTTTGCCTCTATGATTCTTGCTCCTTTCGCCGGTCGATTAGTCGATAAAGTTGGAAAGCGGACCACCATGATGATTGTCGGTTCGTTGATTATGATTCCCAGCCACTTGATTATGGGTGTCACCAAAATCTATCCCGCCTTCCCGATGATCGCGCTCGGGGCTTCGTTTGTCCTTGTTCCGGCTGCGATGTGGCCTTCAATTCCGCTGATTGTACGCAAAGAGCGTGTAGGTACTGCGTTTGGACTTATGACTGCTATCCAAAACATCGGGCTCGCGCTTTTCCCGCTTTTAAATGGTCTGCTGCGCGACCTCACTCAAACTTATACCAGCAGCATGATAATGTTTGCCAGTTTGGGTTTCTTCGGGCTTATTTTCGCTATATTACTTAAAAGAGCAGATGCCAGAGAAGGAGGCGGACTGGAAAGAGCGAAAACGCATGTAGCTTAAAGCAGCATCCATGAATTCTTTCTCTAGCCTGATTAAAACATTTTTAGGCTGTGCTGTTCACAATAAATAATGAAAATCTGTCCCTACTGCAGCCAAGAAATCCCAAATCAAGCGACTAAATGCCCCTCCTGTGGCGCAGTCTACTGGGAACCAGAACAGGATAAATTAAAAGAAACAATTGAAACATCAGAAAGCGAAGAAGGGCGGGGCTGTCTTTCTCTTTTTCTCGTACCTCTTTTCCTCGCGATTGGAGTGGCCGCCTTCCTGATCACAGCAGGATTTGCCATTAACCTGGTGGTCCATTTTGAAAGCAATCAGGTTAAGATTATCTGGATTGGCTCTTCTCTCCTTGTGGGTTTTGCCATATATCTTTTACTTTCAAAGATCAGAAAGCAAAGGGAAAGGTAGAAGACAGAGCTGAGCAAAGGATAGAGGCAAATAATGGACAGATGTGAGTAATGGACGGACATGAGTAATGGACAGATGTGAGTAGAGGGCAGGGAAAAGTCAAGGACTATCTGTTTAAAAAAAGCCTGATTTGACCTCTTCACAAAAAATCTGTTCTAATAAAAAAAATTATTTAAGGAAGGAGAAAAAATCCATGGTAACTTCAAGAAAAAAGAAAGGATCTTCCGCAGTCCTGGCTTTTATTGTCATAGCCTCTGTTTTTCTTCTGATCATAGGCGGAGCCTTTTTTCTGTACCATATCAAAGGAAAGAGAATAACAACGAAGGATATCGCTGCAAGTGAAAAGGTGATCGGGCTCGAATTCACCTCCAAGGTTTTTGAAAGAAAATACAGAAACAAGAAAAATGACGAAGCTTCACTCGAAGCTCTCCGTTCTCTTGGAGTTGAACTGGTGCCTTTTGATCTTCCAGAACTTCCGGTTAACGCCCTCTCTTTTATCCTGAATGCGGAGGCTGCAGCAGCCTTTGATGAACTCACCCGAAGCAACAGGGATGACCTGCTGGTTAGACAGATAAAAAACGCTTGGCCGAACACCTTCCGGCAGGCAAGACTCATTCCCGCAGTGGAATATATTCAGGCTAACCGCATCAGGACTCTGCTCATGGAGGAGATGGCCCAAAAGATGAAAGCAATAGATGTCTATATCGCTCCCTCCTTCGGAGGGGACAACCTCCTTTTAACAAATCTCACCGGACATCCTGCAGTCGTTGTGCCCAACGGATTTGATGAAAATGGAAGCCCGACTTCTATCTCTTTTATCGGGAATCTCTTTGAAGAAGCCAGAATGCTACGGGTAGCCAAGGCCTTCCAAGATGTAACGGACTTTCACCGCAAACACCCTGACCTGAAAAAGAATTTCTAAATGATTTGAATTTGAGTGCTGAATAATATTATTCAGAAAAGGCCATTAAAAAGAACATCGGCATGGAAGAGCTCTCGAGTCCTTCGCCTGATGCTCCATTCTACTGTATCTTTTACGGTGAAATAAAACCAGAGCTTATCAAAAAATCTTAACTTTTTTATGTAATACTGAGAAAAATCTGTGAAGTTATCGACTATGATTTTGCCGACTTCATTATCTTTTTCGTCAAGAACAATAATCCTGAAGATTTCTTTCTCTTCTTCCCCTTCTGTTACTGTTTCTGTCTCCAGCTTGCCGTATATCTTTGCCCTTTCTATTCCTTCCCACCCCTCGTTTTTATCGAAGGAAAGGGTTTTTATGACCTGAAATTCATCTCTTGCTTCTAGGTCCAAGTAATCATCTATTTCGAATTCTTCGGTTCTCGTAAAAATGTTCCTCCAATTTCTCCCTGACTCTTTAACCTCGATGTCATTCGCTATTAAAATGGAAGGCCTTTCAGGGGAAAATGCTCCTCTGCCTTTTACTTCTTTGCCGACTAATGTACTAACATCGCCTGACTCTATCGGGCCTTGAACTATGATGTCAAATCCACTTGCTTCGGGAATAAAAAGATATTTTCCAACACCGACATTGACAACACCTTCAAACTCAATAATGCCTTCTTTGGCCACCAGGCCCTCTTCCCCCAGAGCCATTTCTTCTCCTGCTTTTTTCTTGCAGGAAATATTTCCTCCAATCACTAATAAAAGCGCTAATAAGCTAAAACTGAGAGTCCGAATGATCTTATCCTTCTTGCTTTTTCCTTCAGTTGATACCGATATCCTAATAGCCATAACTCATACCTCCAAATCTTTAATCATTCTCTAAAATGGTAGTTAATCGGGGACGAAAAATCTCCTCTTCACTTAATATAAAAAATCCTTTCTCTAGACTTAAGTTATCGTATTTTATACCACTGAGAAAAACAAAAGTAAAGAAGAAAATTCAAGACTTAAGAAAAAGGGGACAGGCTACTTTTTCTGGAAGGAGAAGGAGTGTCTTTGCGTAAGGACAGTCTATACAGAAAAAGTAGCCTGTCCCCTTTTTTGTTTTATCATCTCCACAGGCGCCACATCTTCATAAACGACCGCGCTTAAAAATTCCAGTCCCTTCTCCAAAAACGGTGAAATCTTTGCCGCTGAAAACCACGCCTGAAAAATCCTTTCCGTCCCATGAACCTGCCTCTTCTCCCAGCCATTCGCTTCTTATGCTTTTCCAGCTTTTCCCACTGTTCGGGGGTCAGTATCTTTTTTATTTCCTTTCTGTGCTGGACAGACTTTTTGAAACGGTCCGATCGAAATTTCGCTAGCTGGTCATAGATCCCCAGGATTTTTTTCTCGTTGGCTTCTGGGTCGCGCATCAACTCTCTGAGCTCTTTCCGAACTGCCCGCATATTCTTCATTGATTCTTTTCTCTCCTCCTGCCGTTTTTTTCTGAACTCTTCCAATTTCGATTTCTGCTCAGGAGTCAAATCGAGAAATTCCCCCCAAGAAGAAGGAAAATCCCGGGATACTTTCTTTTCGGGTTTCTTCGCTTCTTGACTATGGGCACTTGGAGGAAAAATCGTTAAACTTAAGAAAAAAAGAATTAAGGTCATAAACAGGACACATCTTTTCATTTTAAACCTCCTTAATGTTTTCTTAGGCTTATTAGACAACAAAAAAACAAAATCCTTGGAAGTGTAGGGGCTAGATAAATCAAACCTCTATCGTAATTATAAGGTGGGCTTGATAAATCAAGCCCCTACGAACAATAAGAAGGTGGGTTTTATTTGTCAAGCCCGCACTTTCTTGCACAGCCTTTATTGCAGGGGCTTGATTTATCAAGCCCGCACTTTTGACATGATAGACTAATAGACACACAAAAGACTTAAGATTAAGCGAGATTGAGAGTTAAAGAATACCCTGAAATCCTGACTTTAAGCTGAAGGCTGTTAAAAGCTACTTCTTCCTCAGCTGGGGACTTCCCCTCCTTTTTATAAGGATCTACTACTTGATTTTCAGGAGCTTTAAATCAAATCAGGAGAAAATACTATTTCTTTTTCAGGATGGGCATACCTGTTCTTTGAGTTTCGATAACTTTGTATGCATCAGGAACAGCGTCTAATGACCCACTCCTTACATCACGGGCAAAAAAGTAGATT
>CAYUXD010000044.1:0-11422 GCA_964448655.1 uncultured Eubacteriales bacterium | reverse complement strand
GATTTATGTAGGGGCTTGATTTATGTAGGGGCTTGATTTATGTAGGGGCTTGATTCATCAAGCCCACATTATAAATGAATGAATAAATAGAATTGGAAGAATTTGATTGATCAAACCCGAACTAATAATCCATAAACATTAGAAACGCGCCTAAAAGAGGAAAACGGAGACAACCGCGATAGAAAGTAAACGGTCAATAATAATCATGGGTAAATGCATCAATTGTGGAAAAGAGCATATTACCATCTCTAAGTTTTTAGGCTTATGCCGCGACTGCGTTCTTTCCGATTTCAAGGAAGTTGAGTCTCGTATTCACAAGGCTCATCAAATTTCAAGAGAAGCCTTTGCCCTCCCCCCATCTCCACCGAAGAATAAAGGCGGAATTTCCTGCAGTTATTGTTTCAACAAGTGCCAGATAGGAAGAGGTGAGATAGGCTACTGCGGAGTAAGGGAGAATATAGATGGGAAGAAATTAAGCCCTCCCCCCAAGCAAGGCTTTTTCTTGTGGTATTATGACGCGTTGCCCACGAATTGTGTTGCGGATTGGGTTTGCCCTGGTGGGACCGGTGCCGGTTTCCCCCGCTATGCTTATTCCAAAGGTGCTGAATATGGGTATAAAAACCTGGCTGTATTTTATCACGGCTGCACCTTCAACTGCCTTTTCTGTCAAAACTGGCATTTTAGGCAAGACTTAAGGGTAAAAAAGCCTCAATCGTCTCTTGAATTGTCTCGGGCTGTTGACAAGAAGACTTCTTGTGTCTGCTACTTCGGGGGTGATCCTTCGCCCCAGCTCCTCCATTCCCTCCACGCCTCCCGCCTTGCCCTATCCCAGAAGAATAAAAAAATATTGAGGTTCTGCTGGGAAACAAACGGAACCATGAACACTCGATTCTTGGAAGAAATTCTGGAGGTTGCATTAGAGAGCGGTGGCTGTGTGAAATTTGATTTAAAAACGTTTCATCCCAGCCTGAGCGTCGCCTTATGCGGCAGGAGCAACGATCAAACGAAACTCAATTTTGAGCTGGCAGCAGGGTGGATAAAAAAGAGAATAGATCCTCCATTGGTTGTAGCCAGTACCCTCCTTGTTCCAGGCTACATAGAGAGAGAAGAAGTTTACAATACTGCAAAATTTATAGCCTCTCTCAATCCTGAAATCCCTTACTCCCTCCTCGGTTTTTTCCCTCATTTTTATTTTCGTGATCTGCCTCCCACATCTCGCCGCCACGCAGAGGAATGTAAAGAGGCTGCTACAGAAGCTGGTCTTAAGAGAGTAAGGATTGGGAACATTCATCTCCTGGGAAAAGACTACTGAAAATGCAGATAAGGCTGAATAAGTTCCTGGCACAGGCAGGAGTTGCTTCAAGAAGAGAAGTCGATAAGATGATTGCTGAGGGAAAAATTAAAGTAAACGGTCAGGTGGTCCAGGTGCTGGGCTACAAGATAGATGATAAGAAGGACAGAGTAGAAGTTGAAGGGAGGAGAGTGGAGAGAGAGGAAGGGCTGGTCTATTTGATGCTAAATAAGCCCCCAGGGTATCTGGTAACCCTCAAAGATAATTTTCAAAGGCCCACGATTCAGCAGTTGCTTCCTTCCCTGAGGGAAAGGGTTTTTCCGGTCGGAAGGTTGGACTATGACAGCAGCGGCCTTCTGCTCATGATGAATGATGGAGAATTGGCTTATCGTTTAACTCATCCTCGCTTTAAAGTCCCCAAAGCCTATCTGGTTAAAGTCAGGGGCGAGCCAGATCCTTCAGAGCTTGCGAGACTCGAAAAAGGAATTTACCTCGATGGCAAAAAGACAGCTCCAGCCAAGATTGCTCAGATCAGAAGCGATCCAAAAAAGAATCTCTTTAAGATTGAAATCTATGAGGGCAGAAAAAGAGAGGTGAAAAGGATGTTCCAAGCTATCGGCCACAAGGTTCTTCAGCTGCAAAGAACCAATTTTGGAGGCTTAAAATTGGGGAGTCTTAAAGCAGGGAAATGGCGCTATCTTACCCGCAAAGAAATTGACACCCTGAAAAAACTGGCAGCACTGAAGCAATAGGTCATTCTGATTCTTTTTCTTTTCCTTTTTCGGGTGGAGCGGTGAATGTCTTCCAGCTTTTAGCCAATCTCTGCAGTTCCTGATCAACAAGATAATTTACTGTGCCTTCTGCAAATGTCTCATCTTTCTTTCTTTCTCCAGCTTTGACTCCTGTCAGGATTTCAACTCCCTCATCTATAGTTTTAACAGGATAGATGTGAAATTTCGCTTGCTTAACCGCCTCAACCACATCATTGCGGAGCATGAGATTTTTGATGTTTTGACGGGGAATGATAACTCCCTGGTTTCCTGTAAGGCCTTTAGCCTTGCAGACCTCGAAAAAACCCTCAATTTTTTCGTTTACTCCACCTATGGGCTGAATCTCTCCCCTCTGGTTGAGCGAGCCTGTGACGGCTATATCCTGTCTTAAAGGCAATTTAGAAAGGCTGGAAAGAATGGCGTAAACCTCGGTAGAGGAAGCGCTGTCTCCTTCAACTCCAGAATAGGACTGTTCAAAAGCGATGCTTGCCGAAAGGGAAAAGGGCTTTTTCTGAGCATATTTTCCTCTCAAGTATCCTCCTAAGATGAGAACGCCCTTGTTGTGTGTCCGGCCGCTTAAATCAGCTTCTCTTTCAATGTTTATGACTCCTGCTCTTCCGACAGCTGTCCTAGCTGTGATTCGAGTAGGTTTGCCGAAAGCAAATTCGCCCATTAGATAAACTGAAAGACCGTTGACCTGACCTGTGACTTTGCCTTCGGTATCGATCATTATGGTTCCTTCTTCGATATACTCTTGAATCTTATCCTCTATCAGGCTTACTCGCTCTAAGCGCTCCTGGATGGCTTTTTCGACATGCTCGCTGCCGACCGTTTTTTTCTTGTCTTTTTGAGCCCAGTAGCTGGCTTCGCGCAGGACATCGGCGATAATATGGAATCGTGTGGAAATTTTTTTCTGTCTTCCGGCAAGGCGTGTTCCGTATTCGATGACAGCAGCAATTCCACTTTTATCAAATGGTATCAGGTTATCTTCATCAGATATTTTTTTTACGAAGGTGCCATATTCTTTGGCAGTTTTATTGTCCTTCTTCATCTCTGAGTCAAATTCAGCTTTTACCTTGAATATTTTCTTAAAATCTTCATCCATGTAGTAAAGGAGGTTATAGATATAAGCATCTCCTATCATGGCAACTTTGACATCGCATTTAATGGGTTGAGGTTTGAGTCTGGTTGGGGAAATGAGGAAAAGCGAAGCGTAATTTTGGATTTCCAATGTTTGGTTCTTCAAGGTTCTCTTAAGGGTAGGCCAGACACCGGGTTCAATCAGGGCATCCAGGGCATTTATGACTAAATAACCGCCGTTGGCTTTGAGAAAAGAGCCAGCTTTGATTTTCGTAAAATCTGTTTGGATAATACCAAGTCGGGAAGATACGAATTCCACTGAACCAAAAAGATTGATATAATTTGGGTTTGTTTCCGTAACAACAGGGGGACCCTTCAATTCTGAATTATCGATAAGAAGATTTACTCTGAATGCTGAGAACGGATCGATGACTTCAATTTCCTTCGCTTCCCTTTTTTGGCCTTTAAAGAGGTCTATGTTCATGATGAGATTATTTTCAATTTCATTCAGGTATTCAGAAATTTTTGGATAGTCAAATTTTGACTTTATCTCATTGATGGCCCCTGTGATTAAAGGTGCTATAGACTGGGTATCCCACTTTTTCAAGAGATTTCGGGTCTCCTCCTCGATTTCTTTCATCTGTTCGAATATTTCTTCAAGTTTGTCAGTCAATTCTTCATGCTTGTTGCTCAGCGCTTCCAATCTCTCTTTTGGGAATTCGCCTTTTTTGACCAGGTCTTCGAGTTTGTTAAAAGGAGTTTGTTGTCCGTCGATCAAAGGGACGAGGTCAGGCTTTACGAAAAGACCCATCTGAACCTGGATGACAGAAAATCCTTCCTTGGCTACTTCCTTTTCAAAATTTTTAAGGATTTCTTTTTGCTTTCTTTGCTGCGATTCAACTATGCTGTCTCTTTTTTCTGAATAATACTTGCTTTTGAGCATTTCCGGAACGTTTGTTTTTAGCATTTGAATAAGACTCTTTATAGCTTCTTTAAAAAGCTTTCCTTTTCCGGCTGGAAGGGTTATCAAGGTCGGTTCATCAGGATTTTTGAAATTGTTAACATAAAGAAGATCATCAGGAGTTGTTTCTCCCTTTTTCATTTTTTCCATGAGTTGTTTAATAGTTGTGGCTCGACCTGTTCCCACCATCCCAGTTATGAATATATTATAGCCGAGGCTCTTGATATCTAAACCTGTTTGGATGGCCTTGAGTGCTCTTTCCTGACCAATTATTCCTTCGCAAGGTTTGCACTCATCGGTTGTGCTGAAAGGAATCTTTTCAAGATCGCAGCTCCACTTCAGCAGGTCTGCTGGAAGTTCTTTAAAATTTGTTGCTCTTTTCATCATAGCCTCCTAAAATTCCATAGAAGTTCTATCTTATTTATGAAAAATTATCATAAAACTGTTTCAAACACAAACTTAATCGCGATCCTTAAGCATCTTTGAGGTCAGGCCTTTTCCTTAGGAATGCCCTAAGGGCGAGAGGGAAGAAAATATCTATTTCCAATGGAAAGGCCTAACCCCAGCGAGTTACGCAGCCGGCTGATCAGAGCGAATGGAGAATGGCGTTAAAAATCTGAAGGGAGCTAGGCTAGTTTCCAAAACCTTTTCTAATAACGGAAATGGAGATGCTTATTCCTAATATAATACTAGTGCAAAAAAAACTTTTATCTGTTAAAATAGGTAAAATTTTGGAGGGAGGAACAGGAATGAAAGCTATCCAGGCTGAAAATGCAAAGAGTAAACCGGAGCCAAAAAATTTTATCCATTTTCCCTGGGAAGCTTACAAAAACGGCCCCAATTGGGTTCCTCCTCAGTTTTGGAAAAGAGAAAAGCTAACTTTCAGGGACGTTAAAGGGAGATGGAAATGAAAACATACCAAGGAAAACTTCAGGCAAAAGGTTTAAAGATTGGAATTGTAGTCAGCCGCTTTAACCAATTTATTTCAGAAAGACTACTGGAAGGCGCTCTTGATGCTCTCCATAAGTTAGGAGCAGCAGAGCAAGATATATCCGTTTACAGAGTTCCTGGTTCCTTCGAGGTTCCGGTTGTTGTTAAAAAATTGGCTAGAGCAAAAAAAGTGGATGGAATTGTCTGTTTAGGTGCCCTGATTCGAGGGGACACGCCGCATTTTGATTTTTTAAGTGCTGAAATAACCAAAGGATTAGCTCAAATCTCTATTGAAGAGGGTTTGCCTGTTTCCTTTGGCATCTTGACAGTTGATACGATTGAGCAGGGAATAGAACGCGCGGGCGCAAAAGGAGGTAATAAAGGTTGGGATGCAGTGTTTTCTGTTGTGGAAACACTTAACTTGATAAAAGAATCTGGACTTGAGTAGAGTGGAAAGTGCTTCATGGGCCGAAGAAGGAAAGCCAGAGAGGAAACCCTTCGTATTCTTTTTCGATTAGAATTCGAAAGCAAGCAAATTGCCAAGACGCTGGATCAATACTGGGAGAGCAAGAAAACTTCTGAGGAAATAAAAGAATACAGCACCTGGTTAGTCAAGGGCATAATTTCTGATCTGGCGAAAATCGATAATATCATTCAACAGGTTTCTGAGCATTGGCGCATCTCTCGCATGGCTCTTGTTGACCGCAATATATTGAGAATGGCTGTTTTTGAGCTTCTCTACGAAGAGAATATTGCCCCGGCTATAATAATCAATGAAGCGATTGAAATAGCCAAAAAATACAGTGGAGATGAGGCTGGAACATTCGTGAATGGAATTTTAGATGCCGTACGAAAAGATCTAAAAGATATAAAGAAATCGTTGAAGGAAAAAGAACATGCCTGAAAAGAAAGACCCACAAAGAAAAGAAAGCTTGAATAAAGCCGAAGACCGAAAAAAGGGAGACCAGGAAATTGCTCGCCAGGCTAAAATGGAAAAACTTACCCAGGAAAAAATTGAGCTTTTTCCTCGCAAAGCAAAGACAACTCATACTGTTTTTGAGGTGACGGAAGGTTTCTCTTCGGCTTCAAAAGAAGATCTTGAAAAGAAAAAAGTGAGAGTAATACTGGCCGGTAGAATTATGTCTATCCGGGGGATGGGCCGAGCCACTTTTTTGCACATAACGGACAGCCGATCTCGAATTCAGGCTTACTTGAAAGAAGATAAAGTGGGCAAGAAAAACTACAAGCTTTTCTCATTAATAGATATCGGTGATTTCCTCTCGGTTGAAGGAGATTTGTTTAAGACCAAGACAGGAGAGTTGACTGTATTTGTAGATTCATACACGTTTTTGGCTAAATGCCTTCATCCTCTTCCGGAGAAATGGCATGGATTGCAGGATGTTGAGCTTCGTTACCGAAAAAGATACCTGGACTTAATCATGAATCCTGCGGAAAGAGATGTGTTTAGGCTTAGAAGCGCCATGATCTCTCATATAAGAAAGTTTTTTGATGAGAAAGGATACATCGAGGTTGAAACGCCTATGATGCACAGCATCCCTGGGGGTGCTTTGGCCAGGCCGTTTAAAACCTTTCACAATGCCCTGGGTATTGACCTCTATTTGAGAATAGCTCCAGAGCTTTATTTGAAGAGGTTGATTGTGGGAGGTTTTGAAAAAGTCTACGAGATTAATCGAAACTTCAGGAATGAAGGAATCTCCTCTGAGCACAACCCAGAGTTCACCATGCTGGAATTTTACGAAGCTTACAGCGATTATCATGATATGATGGAATTGACCGAAGAGCTTATCCATGGCCTGAGTCTCTCTCTTTTAGGAACAGAAAAGATCGCTTTTGTGGGAAAGAAGATTTCTGTAAAAAGACCCTGGAAAAGGATTAAGTTCAAAGAAGCATTGGTTTATTACAGTGGCCTAGCTCCCGATCGTTTTGATGACAGGTCCGGCACAATAGAATTGGCCTCGACCTTAGCCCCTGATAAAAAGGCCCTTTCCTACGGGAAGGCGTTGGATATAATTTTTGATAAATATGTCAAACAAAATCTTGTCCAGCCGACTTTTGTGATTGATTTTCCTAAAGAAGTCTCACCTCTGGCCAAAGCAGTGAAAGAAAATCCGGATGAAGCCGAACGTTTCGAACTCGTCATGGGAGGCATAGAAATTGCCAATGCTTTTAGCGAATTATCGGACCCTGCAGAACAGAGAAACAGGTTTGAACAGCAAGCAGAAGAGAGAAAAAAAGGAGACGAGGATGCTCACCTGGTTGATACCGATTATATCCATGCTTTAGAATACGGACTTCCCCCTACCGGGGGCGAAGGGATTGGGATTGATCGACTGGTGATGATTTTTGCCAACAGAAAGTCAATAAGGGATGTTATCCTTTTTCCTCTTCTTCGTCCCAAAAAGGAATAAGTTGAGTTTTTACCATGAGCTTTGAGTCGTTCATTGCCAGGCGATACCTGACCGCAAAGAGGAAGCAGGCTTTTATCTCTGTCATCACCTTCATCTCTATTCTGGGAATTACCATCGGAGTTATGGCTCTTATTATAGCTATAGCTCTAATTACGGGCTTTCAGGATGACGTTCAGGATAAAATCCTTGGGGCCACCTCCCATCTCATGGTTTCTGATATGGACCCGGAAGGGTGGAAGGATTATCCTCAACTAATATCGAAAATAGAGAGTCTCAAAGGAGTGAAATCTGTTTCTCCTGTTGTTCATGAAGGTGTGTTCCTGATAGGCCCTTCTGAGAATAAAGGCGCTCTGCTTAAGGGTATTGATTTTGATTTAGAGAAAAAACACTCGCAGTGGCTTCAAGAATTAGAGAGAGGAAATATTCCTTCTCCTGACTCCAAAAGGGAGGGCATCCTTCTCGGTAGTGAAATAGCCGTAAGCATTGGAGTGGGAATCGGAGATGTGGTGACTGTTATTACTTCTTCTTCCCGTTTATCGCCGATCGGACCTATTCCTAAAAGAAAAAGATTTATCGTGACCGGCATTTTCAACACGGGCTTGTATGAGTTTGATTCCTCAACAGCTCTGATCTGGCTGGAATCAGCGCAGAAATTTTTTGGGCTTGGGGAGGGAATAAGTTACATTCAAGTCAGAATAGATAACATTTTCGAAGCTCCGAAAATAGGCAATAGGATTAAAGAGATTATTCCTCCTCTGGCCTATGTGACGACCTGGATGGAGTTGAATAAATCCCTCTTTTCTGCCTTGAAACTCGAGAAAAACATCATGTTTCTCACAATTGCCCTTATTGTTTTTGTTGCTGCCTTGAACATTATCGCCACTCTTATCTTGATGGTTATGGAGAAGACAAGAGACATAGGCATTCTGATAGCCATGGGTGCCACTTCTCAAAGCATAAAGAAAATATTTTTCCTCCAGGGAGCTATGATAGGAATCGTCGGAACTGCTGCTGGAGTAATTCTGGGGTTGCTTTGGTGCCTGCTTGCAAATACTTTTGAGCTTATCAAGGTGCCAGTAGATATCTACCAGATCTCTTTCGTTCCTTTTCATATCAAACTTTTTGATTTAATCTTGATTGTGGGAGTTGCTCTTATAATCAGTTTTCTCTCAACATTTTTTCCTTCGAATCGAGCATCAAAAGTCGATCCGGTTATTGCCTTAAAATATGAATAGTTTGCTCAAAACTTTAAATCTTGGCAAAGAGTATCCGTTGCCCAAGGGAGTTCTGCGTGTTTTTGAAGGAATAAATTTTGAGCTCCTTGAGGGCGATCTTGTGGCTATAATGGGAGTTTCTGGAGTTGGAAAGACAACTTTCCTTAATTTACTGGGAACTCTGGATAAGCCAAGCGAAGGGAAAATCCTGTTTGAGGGCGACGACCTCCTTTTTCATCGAAGTAATAAAGAATTGGCCGAGATAAGAAACAGGAAAATTGGTTTTGTCTTCCAGTTTTACCACCTTCTGCCCGAATTTACAGCTTTGGAAAATATTGCTTTCCCTCTTTTGATAAGAGGAGCGGAGAGGAAAGAGGCTGAGAGGAAAGCTCATGAAATCCTCAAGGAAGTTTCTTTGGAAGATAAAGCTCATATAAGACCAGCACAGCTTTCAGGAGGAGAACAGCAGAGAGTAGCAATTGCCAGAGCATTGGTCAACGAGCCCAAATTGCTTTTGGCCGATGAGCCTACAGGAAACATGGATTGGAAAACAGGACAGATGATTCTGGCCCTCATTCAAGAGCTGCACAAGAAAAAAGGATTATCATCTATTGTTGTTACACATAATGAAAAGGTTGCTCAATTCTGTAACAAAGTGTACTTGATGGAAGGAAGGGAATTGAAACTTTTATCTCCTCAGTAGAGTTATAATTAACGTAGTAAAACGAAAATCGATATTAATAAAAACGCAATTATTCCAGTGTCATCGCGAGGAGCGAAGAAGATTCCTTCGCTCCGCTCGGAACGGGCTTGGCGATCCTCTGTCGCGAGCGAAGCGCTGCGATCTTAACCTTTTTTTATGAGATTGGCTTCGTTTCACTCGCAACGACGGATTGCCACGCCCTTTCAGGGTTAGCAATGACATTGTAAAAATATATATTGCGTTTATATTAGTAATATATAAAACAATAAAAGACAAAGGGAGTTAACGAGTCTACGGATATCGTTGAAATAAAAAGACTAATATGTTATAAGGAAAGAGAAATGAAAAAAATTCTGTTATGTTTTGTTATCTTGTGCGTTGTGCCCTATCTCTTCGGGCAGGAGATGGTAGAGAAGATTGAAATTGTAGGCAACGAGCGCGTCACGCGGGATACGGTTCTTTATTATCTTTCTTCAAGAGAAGGAGACTACTACAGTGAGGAGTTGTTGAGAAGAGATTTTAGAGTTTTATGGTCAACAGGATTTTTCTCTAATATCCGCATAGAAAAAGAAGATGGTGCAAAAGGGAAGATAGTAAAAATCATCCTAGAGGAGAATCCAGTCGTCAAGAATATCATCTATAAAACGGGAAAGAAGCTGAAGGAGAATGATATCGTCAATAAACTAAAAGAGAATGATGATTACATCCTTCCTTATTCTTATTACAATGAGTTTAAAATAAAGAGAATCCAGAAGACGATCGAAGATTTACTCCTCGAGAAGGGCCTTACTTCTGGCAAGGTTAAGGTTAAAGTAAATAAACAAGGGAAGAACGAGTTAGAGGTCTTGTTTGATATCAACGAAGGGCCAAAAGTTAGAGTTGGCGAGGTCGAATTTGAAGGAAACACAAAGTTACTAAAGAGTGTTGTTAGAGGTGCGATGAAGCAGAACAAGAAGCACGGAGTTATTCCCTGGATAACAGGGAAGGATGTCTTTAAGCAGAACAAGATCAGTGAAGATCTAGAAAGCATAAAAGAGAGGTACCGCGAATACGGATACATGGAAGCTACAGTTGACGAGCCCAGGATTGAGGAAATCACAAAAAGGACAATTTTGTTAAAAAAACAGAAGATGAAGAAAATCATTATTCCTGTCAATCCTGGCTATCGTTATACTGTAGGCGAGGTTAAGATCGAAGGGAATAAGATTCTTTCCGCTAAAGGCTTGCGCAGGCTCATTAAATTCAAAGAAGGCGATGTTTATAGCACCAAAATAAGAGAAAAGAGTATTGAAGAGATAGGAGAAGTTTATAGAAACCTTGGCTACATTCGTTCCGCAGTATTTCCTGTAGAAAAACTGGACCCCAAGAGAAAACGTGTAAATGTGACTTTCAATATCATGGAAGGAGAGGTGGTCTATTTAAACAGGCTTGAATTCAAAGGCAATACGTTCACCAAAGACAAAGTTATCAGGCGCGAAATGCTCCTCAGAGAGGGAGATAGGTTTAGCTTAGCTTTGTTTAAAGACAGCATTTTGAGGATGAACCAGCTTGGACTGATTGAGCCAGTCGGGGAGCCTGAAATAAGGCCTAATCCTGAAGATCCTAATAAAATGGATGTCATCCTGAATGTTAAAGAGCTTCAAAGGAATAACATCCAGTTTTCGGCTGGCTACAGTGGTTATGAAGGCACTTTTGTTGCTCTAAGCTACTCCACGGTGAATTTCTTAGGAGCTGGAGAAAAATTAGAACTTATGGCTCAACATGGAAAAAGACTCAAAAACTATATGTTTGGCTTTTCTGAGCCCTATTTTCTTGATTACCCGGTAAGTTTAGGATTTAATGTGTATAATCGTTATGTAATATATCCCTTTCTGTTCGATCAAAGAGCAAAAGGAATTAATTTTACAGCAGGAGGAAGGCTTAAAGGATATTTAAGAGCAAATCTTACATATGCCTATGAATACATCGATATCGATGCCGAAGAAGGTAGCTATTACTACAATTACCGAGGAGGTTATGCTGTAAGCAGTATAACTCCTATGGT
>CAYUXD010000043.1:2514-11452 GCA_964448655.1 uncultured Eubacteriales bacterium | reverse complement strand
ATTCCAAATTTCTAATTTAAGATCTTAGTTTTTATTAAATATTTCTTTATATATCAATGACTTAGTATACATCTATCAGCTTGGCACGAAATTTGGATATAATCTATTTAGAAAACGAAGAATACTGGCCGGAGAGAAGTTTTTCTTTTTTTAAAAGAGAAAGAGAAAAATTGTATTTTTAAAAAATAAATGATTTTAAGAAGAAAAGTAATACTCCTAATAATGACTATATTGATTACTTTGTTTTTTATTACCGATTAAAATTCCATAGAGAAAAATAGATTATAGCTAACGATTATTCTTTATTTCCCATTTCGCCTGTTTAAACCTTTCTTAATAAAAAGAAAGGGCCTTTTACTATTTTCTTTAGCGTTTCAGAGTTGCTTTTGAGTATAATAAGACAATAACTATATGAAAACAGTAAACATCATCCTGATGGGATTCGGAAAAGTCGGCCAGGCGTTTCTTCGTGTCGCCCACGAAAAAAAGGAGTTTTGCCGGATAAGGTACGGGCTGGATATCAAATTCTATTCCATTTTTGAGCTTGGAGGTGCTGTTCATTCCTCCAGACCTCTGAATACATCCGAGATTCTTGAGAAATATTTTTCTTTGACTATGCTCCGGGAAAATCCTCTTTGGAAGCCAGACTTAAAACTTACATCCGTGCTTGACTCAATTAAGCCGGGAGTGCTTGTCGAATGCACTCCATCCGACATCAAAAGCGGTGGTCCCGGTCTCAGCCATATCCGTGACGCTCTGGATAGAGGATGGAATGTGGTGACTGCCAGCAAAGGTCCTCTTGTTATCGATTGGCGCGGCTTACAAGAAAAGGCCGAAAAAAAACATGTGGCTTTAAAATTCAGCGGGGCCACAGCTGCTGCCCTTCCTGCTCTTGATACTGCTCTCTATTCACTGGCTGGGGCCGAGATTTCTCGGATTGAGGGTATTCTAAACGGCACGACTAACTACATCCTGACCAGGATGAAAGAGGGAGTGGATTACAAGGAGGCCTTAAAAGAGGCCCAGTCCAAGGGAATCGCAGAAACCGATCCCTCGCTCGATGTAAGCGGCTTGGATACAGCCTCCAAGATTCTTATTATTTCGAATGCTTTGCTGAAAACAGATTTTACTCTGGATGATATGACAGTTGAAGGAATAGATGCGATTCCTCCCTATCTTTTGACGCAGGGGAGGAAAAAAGACAGAGCATTAAAGTTATTGGGAATATTCTTTAAGCTTGCAGAAGAGCTTAGACTTGAAGTGAGATTAACTGTTATAGACAGTTCCCACCCTCTTTTTGGTGTGGATGGAACCAATAAGGGCATTGTTTTTACTACCGATACGATGGATTCTGTAACGGTGACAGGGGGAAAATCTGACCCTAAAGGCGCAGGAGCTTCTCTGCTGAAAGATATAATCAATATCTACAGGAAAGAGTAGGCATTAACCAGCAAAGTAAATCTGTAAGCATTTCCGATTTTTTGATCAATGGTATTGGTTTTTATCACGCAGAAAAGAAATACCTGGAATTTCTTAAGACCTATAATCAGGTTATTAAAAAACTCGCTGAAATATTTTTGGGATGCTTACCATAATTCCTAAATTGACCTTATAGGTTTTTTTTGATAACTTAATCTTCCTTTCTTTTGCTGCTTAAATCATGAAGAAAGAAGTGGAGAGGTGTCCGAGTGGCTTAAGGAGCACGCTTGGAAAGCGTGTGTGCGGCTAGATGCTGTACCGTGGGTTCGAATCCCACCCTCTCCGCCACTATTTTTCACTGGGATTAAAAAGATAATAAACTGAACCGCTCAGGGAAAGAGGAAAAGCAATGGATACCGAAGATTTCATTGATTTAGAAGATTTATACGGAGCCCATAATTATCACCCTCTGGATATTGTCATCAACAGAGGTAAAGGTGTCTGGGTCTGGGATGTGGAAGGAAAGAAATACCTTGATTTCTTAAGTGCCTATTCTGCCGTTAACCATGGCCATTGTCATCCTCGGATAGTTAAAGTTCTGAAAGATCAAGGCGCCAAGCTGACTCTGACATCTCGCGCCTTTCGGAATGATCAGTGGCCGCTTTTAGCCAAGGAACTCTGTGAATTGACCGATTATGAGATGGTGCTTCCCATGAATTCTGGAGCTGAAGCAATAGAAACAGCTATCAAAGCTGCAAGAAAATGGGCCTATCAGAAAAAAAAGATTCCCCAGGACCAAGCAGAGATCATTGCCTGTTCCAACAATTTCCACGGGCGCACTGTGACCATAATCAGTTTCACAACCGAGCCCTTGTACAGGAAAGATTTCGGCCCCTTCACGCCTGGATTTGTCATAGTTCCCTACGGTGATGCCGGAGCTCTGGAAGCGGCAATTAAGCCGAATACAGCTGCTTTCCTGGTTGAGCCCATCCAGGCTGAGGCTGGAATTATCATGCCTCCCGAGGGTTATCTGAAGAAGGCCAAAGAAATCTGCGAGAAGAATAACGTTTTGTTTATTGCTGATGAAATTCAGACCGGACTGGGTCGTGCTGGCAAGCTCTTTGCTTGTGAATATGAAGAAGTGAAGCCCGATATACTTGTTATAGGTAAATCTCTGGGTGGAGGCTGTTATGCTATCTCCGCTGCTCTTTCTTCTCAGGAAATCTTAGGGCTTTTTAAGCCAGGAGAACATGGCTCGACGTTTGGCGCTAATCCTCTGGCTTGTGCTGTGGCTCGTGAGGCTCTCCAGGTGCTTACAGACGAAAAATTGGTGGAAAATTCTGCCGAGTTGGGAAATTATTTCCTGGAAAAGTTGAAAACCATTAAAAGCAAGCACATCAAAGAGATTAGAGGAAAAGGTTTGCTCATCGGGATAGAGTTAAAACAGGAAGCAGGCGGAGCGAGGCGTTTTTGTGAGGATTTAAAAGAAGAGGGGCTCCTCTGCAAAGAAACCCATGAGCATGTCATCCGGTTTGCCCCTCCTTTGATTATCAAAAAGAATGATCTCGACTGGGCCTTCGAGAAAGTCAATCAGGTCTTCCAAAAAGCTGAAAAATAGGGTTTATTTTTATGTAGGGGCTTGATTTATCAAGCCCACCTTTATTTATCCACGTGGGGAAATGATTTATTAGATCCACCAATTTTTTGTAAAAAATGTGGGCTTGATAAATCAAGCCCCTACAAATAAACAGGATTTAATTTACAAAACCCATATTTTACAAATTACTTGGCGGGTTTGATGAATCAAATCCCTACAAGCAAAATAATCCAGTTTCAATTTTTGAGTTGAAAAAAAAGCTCTACTCCTTTACTATTAATAATATATCAACAATGTTAACGAAAGAGGAAATGCCATGAAAAAACATATTTTTATCATTTTATTAGGTTTAATTTTTACCGCAAGCTGTCTTGTTTACGTCCCTTATCAAGAGGGAGAGGGCCCGCCCCCAGAAGAGGAATATTACCAAGAAGCGCAGGACGATGTTTCTTTAGGTCTGGATGTTTCTTATTTTTATGATTATCTTACTCCGTACGGAATATGGGTTTATTATCGTCCTTATGGGTATGTATGGCTCCCCGGCGATATGCCCTACGGATGGCGTCCCTATACCCGTGGACATTGGGTCTGGACTGACTATGGCTGGATGTGGAGCTCTCAATATATATGGGGCTGGGCTCCTTTTCATTATGGCCGGTGGAGCTGGGCTAGAGAGCTTGGCTGGTTCTGGGTACCTGGAACCGTCTGGGGGCCTGGCTGGGTCACCTGGCGCAGTAGTAATATGTATATCGGATGGGCTCCTCTTCCGCCCGGAGTCCCTTTTGTCGTGGGAGTCGGCATCAGACATACCGCTTTCACCATCCCCGCTTCACACTGGGTTTTTGTGGACGGCAATTATTTTTTGGATACTTCTCTCCATCTCCATGTCTATCCTTATGAGCGAAATAGAACCATCATCAGATACACGGTCCATAAAACGAATATCTACGTTCGTAACAATAGAGTCATAAATGAAGGCATCGGTATTGATAATGTCCAAAGGATAACCAAGAAGCAAATTTCAAAGTATGAACTCAAGGATGCAGATAAAGCAGAGGTCAGGAGAATCGGGGCCGGGCAACTTGAGGTTTACAGACCCAAGATAAAGAAAAGCGCAACTGCGAAGCCCAAGACAGTTGTAAGAGAAGATGAAGCAGAAGCAAGGATAACCGAAAAAAGTACTGTAATCAGGAAAACCGAAAAAGATGTCTCGCCTGCTGAAAGAGAAAAAAATCTAAGAGACGCTCATGAGCGAGAGGTGAGAATTCTAGAGAGAAGCCAGCAGAAGGAAGTGGAGGATCTAGAACGAAAATTAGAAGAGGAGAAAAAAGTTGCCAAGACTTCTGCCGAGAAAGAGAGAATTGAGAAAGAAAGTAAAGAAAAAATAATCATGCTGCAAAAAAGCCACACAGAGGAGAAATCCGAAGTAAAAAAGAGGCATGAAGAAGAAACAAAAAAAGTCGTGAAGAAAAAGAAAGATGATAAGAAGGAGCCAGAAAAAAAGACGGTCAAGAAGAAAATAAAGAAATAACGCGGCTTTTTGGTTTCTGCTACACAGAATATACTTTTATGATATCTCCAGGAATATGCTCGGGTTTCCCTGTTTTTGCGTTTATCAGAACGTATACAAAATAACCTTCTGCAGCTACTTCTTCAGTTCCTTTTTTCAGCATTTGAAAGCAAACTTTCACACTTTTTTGCTTTATTTCTTCCACCCAGGTTCTGACAATAATCTCATCTCCTAAATAGAGAGGCCTATTGAATTCAAAGTAGGTGGATTTTGTTGCCCAGGAGTAGCCTCTTTTGAAAAATTCTTCCATCGACATCTTGTAACATCTTTTCATCTGGTCCCATCGCGCAAATAAAACATAATCAAGGTAAACAGACTGGTGGACATGGCGGTTTAGGTCGATCTCACTCGGTCGAACAATTATTTCAGAATCAAACTTGGTGTGCATCTTTTTTCCTCTTTTTAAAAATTTTTAAAATTATTAAAATCTGACCCCATAAAATAATGGCTCCCCCCAAGATTGTCCGGGAAGAAGGAATTTCATGAAGAAAGAGAAAAGCGAAGATAATCCCATAGACAGGTTCAAGAAAGTGGATCATGCTTGCCGTTTGAGCTTTTAGGCGCTTCATTCCTTTTATAAAGAGAGTGTGAGAGCCTGCAGTACAAAACACTCCAAGGATGAGAAGCAGAAGAATGTCGTTTGTATTCAAAGCAGGCTGGAGCACGAAGTAGAAAGGGAGAAGGAAGAGCATAGAAAAGAAATCCTGGTAAAAGGCAAGGAGTAAGCTTGAGAAATGCTGAGTGAGCTTTCTGTTCAGAATTGTAAGCACAGCAAAAGTTACGCTGGACAACAGGCCCCAGAGGACTCCGACGAATGTGGAATTATCAAGGTCAAAACGGGGGATGATTAAGAATACTCCGGCGACACAAAATAGCGAGAAAGAAATATTCATTTTGATAATTTTTTCCTTGAGTAATAGAGGTTCAAGAAAGGTTGTAAAGACAGGGTAGGTCGCAAAGGAAAGAAGGCCTACGGATACCGTAGAGATCTGGATCGACTTAAAAAAAGAAACCCAGTGAACAGCGAGGATTAATCCGAGAAAGATGAGGTAGAGATAATTTTTTCTGGGCGAGATCTTCATGCTCTGCTTTGAGAACCAGAGAAATAGGGCCAGGGTTATGCTGGCAAAAAAAACACGGCCTAAGACGATTATAAAAGGAGAGAGGATGAGCCATTTACCGAAAAGTCCGGCTAATCCGAACAACAAAACAGCCACATGAATCTCAAAAAGACTCTTTTTTTTAGAAGCCAAAATAGTTTTTGCATTCATAACGAATTGTGATAATATATTGTTTAAATAAAAGGAACTCAGTTTCCTTATCTAACCATTCAAGCCTGCGAAAATGACCTATCTTATTTATGCCCGAAAATATAGACCCAAGACTTTCGAGGAGATGATCGGCCAAAAACCTGTTGTTCAAACCCTCCAGAATGCTATCAAAAACAACAGGGTTGCTCAAGCTTATATTTTTTCTGGAATGAGGGGAGTAGGAAAAACGACTGCTGCTCGGATCTTAGCTAAAGCTTTGAACTGTCAGCATGGTCCAACGCCTGCTCCCTGTAATAAATGCGAATTTTGCAAGGCAATTAGCGAGGACCGTTCTATGGATGTTCTCGAAATTGACGGGGCATCTAACCGGGGAATTGAGGAGGTAAGGTCGCTTCGCGAGGGGGTAAAATACAGGCCTATCCACAGCCGTTATAAGGTCATTATCATTGATGAAGTCCACATGCTAACTCGTGAAGCCTTCAATGCTCTTTTAAAAACTCTGGAAGAGCCTCCACCCCATACTGTTTTTATTTTTGCGACCACTGAATTCCATAAGGTCCCGGCCACGATCATGTCTCGATGCCAGCACTTTGAATTCAAGAAAATCTCTCAGAAAGAGATAATCAATCATTTAGTGGACGTTACTCAAAAAGAGAAAATAAAGATATCATCCTCCGGTTTAAACCTTATTGCCGAAGCCGCGGATGGAAGTTTAAGAGATGCTCAGAGCTTGCTTGACAAGGCAGTAGCATTTTCGGGAGAAGTCATAAATGATGAGGATTTAAAAGAGATCTTGGGAACCATCAGCAAAGACCTCCTTTTTACCTTTTCAAAAATAATCCTGGAAGAAAAGCCTGATGAAGTTTTTTCGCTTGTGGAAAAAGTGATAGAGAATGGCTATGACCTTCGATTTTTCTACAAAGAACTCATTCAGCACTTCAGAAATTTGCTTCTGGTTAAATCAACCAAGAATCCGCAGGATTTGCTACCTTTGAATGAAGAAGACATGAATGATTTGAAAGAAGAAGCAAAGAAAGCTTCCGAAGAGGAGTTGCTCCGTTATCTAGTTGTCCTTCAGCAGGGAGAGCCGGGATTGAAATTTTCTTCCCATCCCAGGATTTATTTAGAGGTTTTCCTGGTTAAATTGAGCCATTTTAAAAAAATTACCCCGTTGAAAGACGTCATCCAGGAGCTAGAGGATATTAAAAAAGAACTGAAATCTCCATCTGGAAAAGAATTCACCAAAAATACTTTCCAGAAAGAAAAGGTATTGGAAGAAGTAACTCCAGAAGTCACTCCAGAAGTCACTAATCAGAAAATAAACGAAAGGATACCAGAAGAAATAGGAGAAAATAAGGAAAAAAGGGAGCGAGAAATTGAGATAGCTATGAAGGATCCCTCTGTGCAGTCTTTTATGGATAAATTCAAGGCACAGGTGCTTTCGATTAAATCCATAAAAAGACCTGAGGATGATAAGAGTAAATTGCCTTTCGATTTAGGGAGAAAAAAATGAAAAATGTGGCAAATTTACAAAAAATGTTAAAGACCGCAAAGGAAATGCAGGATAAACTCCAGAAAGAATTAGCAGAGATGAGAGTAGACGGATCGAGCGGGGGCGGGATGGTGACTGTCACTCTTGACGGCTCAAAAAGTTTGATATCAATCATCATCGATCCGGAAGTTGTAAATAAAGATGATATTGAAATGCTCCAGGATTTAATCATTGCTGCATTTAATGATGCTGGAGCAAAAGTGGATGAAAACGTATCCGAAAAAATGGGGAAATTTGGGGCAGGTCTTAAAATTCCTGGGCTTTTCTGATGATTGATCAAACCCATCCTCTGGATCTCCTTATTGAGGAGCTGAAGAAAATTCCGAGCATCGGAGCCAAAACTGCTCAGAGAATTGCATTTTATATCACCAGTCTTCCCCAGGAAGAAGCAGATAGATTAGCAAAAGCAATAAAAGATGCCAAGCGCAACACGTTTTACTGTTCCGTTTGTAACAGCATGACTCATGTCGATCCTTGTCAGTATTGCACTGACTCGAGCCGAAACGACGAAGTCCTTTGCATCGTTGAAGAGCCGTTTAATATCTTCTCTATTGAAAAAACCGGGATTTACACCGGAAGGTATCATGTTCTCTTAGGAGCCCTTTCTCCCTTAAAGGGAGTAGGACCCGACGAGTTAAAAACAGAGAAATTGGTGAAGAGAATAAAAGAGGGCAATCTCAAGGAAATTATTATCGCTACTAATCCCACTGTGGAAGGAGAGTCCACAGCCGTCTATCTTGCGAAAATTTTAAAAGATTTCAGCATCAAGCTGACAAGATTAGCCATGGGATTACCAGTAGGGTCTGATATTGATTATGCCGATCAGGTTACGATCAAAAAAGCTTTAGAAGGAAGGACAGAAATCAAGGAATAAGGAATTTGATAAATCATCAAGTTCAAGAAAGTATCGTCTAAATAATGGAAGAATTTCTTAAATAAAAGAAATGGAAAACATGGCTTTGCTAAAAATGATTTTTGATTCATCGGCCAGGTATAAAATTTTTAACCTATATTTATTTTTTCGTAATTTTCGAAAAGGGGATTTTGAAGGAATAGGTCATTCATATTTTAAAGAAAGGAGGTTCAATGAAAGAACTAATTGAAATACGTTGGCACGGTCGTGCTGGCCATGGAGTGGTTACGGCAACGGTAACTTTGGCAGATGTGCTTTCTTCAGAAAAAGACAAATATGTTCAGGCATTCCCCGAATTTGGAGCAGAAAAGAGAGGCGCTCCCATACTGGCTTTTAACCGCATCAGCAAAAAGCCCATCCGCACGCACAGTCATGTCTATTACCCTGATATTGTCGTGGTCACCGACCCGTCCTTGCTTGGCGTTGCGGATATAAGCGATGGTGCAAAAGAGGATACGATTTTCCTGATGAACACAACTTTTGACATTGGTCTCATAAGGGAGAAGCTGTCTTTAGGAGATAGGAAAATTTATGCACTAGATGCCTACGCCATAGCTTCGGATGAGCTGGGAAGAGCTATTCCCAACGTGCCCATGGTCGCAGCTTTGGTGAAAAT